>NZ_JBRIKK010000005.1:0-123318 GCF_052976705.1 Staphylococcus sp. MSU001 | reverse complement strand
CAAATTAATTGTTTTGAAGGCTTTTTTGATTTGATAGTATTACTTTTTTAAAAAGTAAAAAAAGGGTATGTATTAATAGTAAATTTTTTAATTACAATGATTAAAGGAGAGATCATATGGAGACGGTTCAATTTTATAACGGAAGAACAATGCCTAAAATAGGACTCGGAACTTATAGAGTAAAAGATAGCGATGAATGTAGAGAATCTGTAAAACATGCTATCGAACAAGGTTATAGAAGTATAGATACGGCAATGATTTATGGTAACGAAGAAACGGTAGGTCAAGGTATTAAGGAAGGATTAAAATCGACTGGTTTGAGCCGTGAAGATTTATTTATAACTTCTAAATTATGGCTAACTGATTTTGGACGTCAAAATGTGGAAGAAGCCTATCGCCAATCTGTTGAAAAATTAGGACTGGATTATTTAGATTTATATCTAATGCATTGGCCAGGTACAAATGAAGCGGTAATGATTGATAGTTGGAGAGGTATGGAAGACTTATATAAACAAAATCAGGTGAAAAATATTGGTGTGAGCAATTTTACCCCAGAACATTTTGAAGCTTTGCTTGCCCAAGTTTCTATTAAACCGGTCATTAACCAAGTAGAATTTCATCCTTATTTAACACAAAATAAATTGCGAAAGTATTTAGAAGCCCAAAATATTATAATGGAATCATGGTCTCCATTAATGAATTCACAAATTCTCCATGATGATGTCATAAATGAAGTAGCTAATGAAGTAGGGAAAACTCCAGCCCAAGTTGTAATAAGATGGAATATTCAGCACGATGTTGTTGTTATACCTAAATCCGTAACACCACATCGCATAGAAGAAAATTTAGACGTATGGAATTTTGAATTAAGCGACAACCAAATGGAAAGAATCGATCAATTAAATCAAGATAAAAGAATTGGACCTAACCCTCTTGAATTTGACGGTAAGTAAATCAATAGTAAAATGGCTAAGACAAATGCTATTGTCTTAGCCATTATTATATATAGGTACAACATCGTTGAGTTGAGAATATGTTTATTTTTTAACTACAATTATTCTCGTTGTCATGATAGCTTGAGGACCTTAAGAAGGATTTAGTTTCGTTGAGCTTCTAAATTAATAAGATAATTAAAGATACAAATAGAAATCATAATCTATGAAATACGTTACTATAACCGTAAGTAAAAGTTATTTTAATATTAGATATGATATCCATAGAAGCAAGCAATGAAACCTAAAATAAATTGTAATAAGGAATAAACTACAAAACGTAATGGTTTAAATTGAGGGCTTAACATATTAACAAGTTCAGATGATAATGTTGAAAAAGTAGTTAAACCTCCGAGAACACCTGTAATAAAGAAAGGAAACATATGCTGGCTAGCGAGTGCGTGCCCCATCATAAACCCGATAATTAAGCTACCTGTAATATTTACTATAGATGTTCCAATAGGAATTTTACTATTGAATAAGCTTTGGCATATATTTGTGATTAGGGCTCTAAATACAGCACCGATTCCTCCACCTAACATAACGAGCAAAATAGTAATCAAGAAAATCTACCTCCTATTTTGACACCGAGGAAACAGCTTAGTATTCCTAAAATATAACTCGTTACACCATATACAGTAAACAGTATAAAATGATGTTGATTAAATAGTGTTATAAGTTCAAATTGAAATGTTGAAAAAGTAGTTAACGCACCAAGTAAACCAGTGGTAAGCCCTTTTTTTATGTTTGGATGAGTTTTAAAGAGTGAAACGCTTAAAGCGCCGATACTGCCCATTAAAAAAGCACCCAATAAATTGGCAACAAATGTTCCCAACGGAAAGGTTGAACCTTCATTAAGCATTGATAAACAGAATCTTATCAATGCACCTAAAGCACCGCCTACAAAAATATATAGATATTGCATCTATATTTCACCTCAAAATATAAAAGAGTTGATTGTTTATTTAAAAATGTAACCAAAAGTATGTAAAGATGAAAGAATATGGATAATAATAGTGATTAAAATAATCAATGGTAAAATTTTGCTTGCAAATCTAATCCAATCTGAACTTTCCTTAGCATATTTTATAGATTTATCGGCAAAAATAATCGATAAAATAAGTATTATAATATTAACGATACTCGTAACTACAACAATTTTCATAAACGATTGAAATATATTACTCAATAATGAATTATTGGTATTAAAGAAAAAACTTAAAATTATCATTAATAGACTAAGATAAAAATACTTTTTTGACCGAGCCATAAACTGCCTCCTAGATAAACATTATTACAATATACTATCATATTTATTAAACTTAAACATAGTAATTTTCATTCCATTTTAGACAATATATTTAAAATTAAAGCAAATAATTCGCTTACATTTCAAGGTCATGTTATAAATAAGTTATAAAATTTTTAAATTTAAAACGTGATAACAAAACGCTATCCATAGTTTTAGTCTGATATACATACAAATAACCAATTCTATACATATAATTGATAGTATTGATCTTTCACGTTAAGGAGGAGAAATGACATGACAAAATTAAATGTTAAAGTGTTTGCGGATGGTGCAGATATTGAAGAAATGAAATCAGCATATAAGAATCAACTCGTTGATGGTTTTACAACGAATCCAAGCTTGATGGCTAAAGCAGGTGTAACTGATTATAAAGCTTTTGCAGAGGAAGCGGTTAGTGAAATACCCGACGCATCAATTTCTTTTGAGGTGTTTGCTGACGATTTACCTACTATGGAAAAAGAAGCTGAGATTTTAAAACAATATGGTGATAATGTATTTGTAAAAATTCCTATTGTTACAACAACCGGTGAGTCTACACTACCATTAATTAAAAGTTTATCATCGAAACAGGTAAGGTTGAATGTCACGGCTGTCTATACTATAGAGCAAGTAAAAGCAATTACTGACGCTGTAACTGAAGGTGTGCCAACATATGTGTCAGTATTTGCAGGACGCATTGCAGATACTGGTATTGATCCACTTCCTTTGATGAAAGAAGCCGTTAAGGTAACTCATAGTAAAGAAGGCGTTCAATTATTATGGGCTAGTTGTCGTGAAGTATATAATGTAATTCAAGCTGATGAAATTGGCGCTGATATTATTACCTGCCCAGCTGATGTTGTAAAAAAAGTTAATAATAATTTAGGCCGTGATATAGGAGAACTTTCAGTAGATACAGTCAAAGGTTTTGCCAAAGATATTCAAAGTTCCGGTTTGTCAATTCTATAAATGTAAAAAAACAGCAAATTAGTGAATATATTTCACTAGATTGCTGTTTTATTTTAGTTATATAAGAAGATTTGAAAGAATAGTTTAATTCATTTACTATTGATAAATATGACTAATTCTGAAGAGAGGTACCTATCAAATGAGTAAAAATGAATTCATCAAAAGAGTAAATAAGCAATTATGGTTTTTAAATGCTAAAGAGAAAAATGCGCTTAACAAATATATTGACTCAGTTGATCAGGATAAAAGTGTTGACACAAATAAGCCAATAAGATTTTCAAATGAATATTTAAAGAAATTTATATTTAATCATAAGAAAAAATCGACTTCTCATGTGTTCGTACTTTTAATTTGTATGGTTTTAGCTTATGCATTTTTGCTCGGACTCTTTATTTTAGGGTTAGTGACCAGCTTAGCTATAGTACATGCCTATATCAACCCACGTATTGATTTATCAGGTTTTGTTATGTTAACTGTTTTGATTATTGCGATAGTTATGATGATTGCTAGTTTATATGCTATTAAACATACGACTGCCTTATTCACTAAAAAGCTTTTAGAATATAAATTTAATAAAAAGTAGTTTTCTCTATGATATGACCTACGGTAAGACTTTCTTGCCACTTTTTTGTTACAAGGGTATAGGGGATGTTCACTTCGATAGTCGAACCATTTTCAAAAACTATCTTTGTGGTATGAATTGAAGAATGAATTCCTATAATATTGCGTGCATTGATAAAATATTTAATCGATGCACGTTTTTGCGTAACTGGAAATAATATGGTTTCCTCATTGATATATATAGGTATGAGTTTTTTTATGTTTAAAATATTTTTAGATAACATACATTGATGATGATAAGATTTTTGATGTAATTCCAATAAATAATGTAATGTTTTTTCAGGTGAACATGGTAAATGAATATTGTAATGTTCATACTGAATATAGGTTTCAACATTTGTTGAAAACGCAGTTTGAAGATATAAAAGTGAATGCGTTGATATACATTTCATAGATGTCAATCCTTTGTAGATAAAATTAAATAACGACGTAGTTTTCGTATTGTGTTAGATTTTATTTTTTTAATCGTTGTAGGTGAAAAATCTAAGATTTGGGAAATTTCATATTGTTTGTATCCTTGTAAATATAAGGCTAACCAATCTCGTTCGCGTGGAAGTAACTTTTGTGAAATATCTTTAATAAATAAATCGATTTCGTTGATTGAAATTGACGGAGAAAGTTCTGAAAGGGTATCAATACTACATATATTAAGCGTAGTATCTTTTTGTCTAAATAAATCTATAAGATAGAATTTTAAGCGTATAAATAGATAAGATTTAAAAGAAGAAGATTGTTGTTCATCAAAATCGAGTGTAAGTTGCCACATTTTAATGAGCATTTGTTGATAAAATTCATCATAATTATAAGTGATTTGATAACTTTTTAACAAATAATGTATGATATTATTGTATTTTTTATATGATTCCTCAAATGACATGTAATTAACTCCTATTTATGTACATAAAGTGATTTCCGGATAAATAGAAGTTAACTTATTGTTTGAAAATAATCATTTGCGTAATTGAAGCAATAGGTGTTAAATAGTAGTCATAGACTTTATTAATATGTAAAATAAGTGTTTTATTTGCATGCTAACTTGGCTTTTCAACATAAATACTTTTTGAATAAAGAGGAGGGACTTTTATGGATTACGCACATTTAAATCTAGAGCACTTTTTTGCACGAAATGATGATTTGGATATCATTCGAGATCGATCTGATTTTGTGATGATTAATAATTTCACCAATGAGATGAAATACCGTGAAGGTGAAATTGAAGGAACTATCGATTTAAATCAATACTATTATAAAAATAGATCACAAGCTGTAAGTTTCATAATGATGAATTATAAGAACTGATATTTAGAGTGTCACCATAGTGACTAAATTTGGATTTATAAAACCTATTCAACACTATAATGTTTAAACAAATTAAAATTTAAATCTAATTGCCATAAAAACAAAAGGTAATATTGCTGTTTAATAATCAATGAATTTTTCAGTTTTGTCAGTATATAAAAACATTCATTTGGCATTAAAAAATTTCGATTCTTGTCTTATTTTTTTAATATGTGCATCGTGTAACCTATTTATTTAAATTTCAATTTGATTACCATTTATTTATGAATTTGTAACAAAAGAAGTTTCAAATTGTGAATGTGTTTGAATAATGTTAAACTTGATTATCGTAATAGAATGACTAGTTTAACAACAATGACCTAAGAGGTGTGAATATGACTAAGCACAAGAAAGGCTCAATATTAGCTATCATAGGTTTGCTAATTGTATTTGTTGTTACAGGTTTTATCTTCTTTTCAATGATTTCAGATCAAATATTTTTTAAACATGTCAAACCAGTTGAAAAGGTTGAAAAATTAGATAAAACTTTAGATAAAGCATCTAAAAAGCAAATACACAATTATACGAGCCAACAAGTATCTAACAAAGCTAATACAGCTTGGCGTGATGCGTCTGGTACAGAAATTAAAGAAGCTATGGATAGTAGTAAATTCATAGATGATGATAAACAAAAATATCAATTTTTAGATTTGTCTAAGTATCAAGGCATTGATAAAAATAGAATTAAACGTATGTTGTTTGATAGACCAGTACTACTAAAACATACAGATGATTTTATTAATGCCGCAAAGTCTAAACATGTCAATGAAGTATATCTTATTTCTCATGCTCTATTAGAAACAGGCGCAGCTAAAAGTGAACTCGCTAATGGTGTAGAAATAGATGGTAAAAAATATTACAATTTCTATGGTGTTGGTGCATTAGATAGTGACCCTATTAAAACAGGTGCCGAATATGCTAAAAAACATGGATGGGACACACCACAAAAAGCTATATATGGTGGCGCTGATTTTATTCATAAGCATTTCTTATCTCATGATGATCAAAATACACTTTATAGTATGAGATGGAATCCTAAAAATCCGGGTGAACACCAATATGCTACTGATATAAAATGGGCTGAAAGTAACGCGAATATCATTGCAGATTTCTACAAGAACATGAAAACAGAAGGTAAATACTTCAAATTATATGTTTATAAAGATGACGATAAACACCAAAAATAAATTAAATAGTTAAACTAAACACCACTAATAAAAGTTGTGAAGTTAATCGTGCTAATTAAAATTAATTTAGATTTAAGCAATAGTTAACTTTCAATAGTTTTATAGTGGTGTTTTTAATTTATTGGATTAAATGTTGAATTATTCAGCTTTGTTTTTTCGCGATAGTATTGTAAACAGAACTGCAAAAGCAATTAAAACTTTAACTATAAATTTCATAAGCTTCACCTCAAATAAAATTTTAGCATACTATTTTAAGATTAAAAGGCAATCAAATAGGTAATATAGATATAGTGAAAAAGTGTACAATAAAATGTAACTACTAATAATAAATACATAAGGATGATTGATATGCGTGTAGCAATAATAGGTATGGGAACAGCTGGTGTAAGTGTGTTACGCCAACTCGTTAAACATGAAAACTTTTCTCAATTAAAAGTAGATGTATATGATGATGATAGAAATATGGGTCAAGGTGTTCCATTTCAAAATGATAGTAGCGAACTACTTATTAACATGCCATCAAAATCTATGAGCTTAAATCTTGATGATGACCAAGAGTTTTGGAAGTGGTATCAAAATCAGACAGAATTCAATTTTAGTAATCCTCAATATTTGCCTAGATTTGTATTTGGTCATTATATGAAGTCTTATTTATCTTATTATAATGACCAATTTGATAATTTAACTATTATCAATGATAAAGTACAAGAAATTTTTACACAATCCGATGTTGATGACACAGATTTAAAATATCATGTATGTACATGTGATGATGAAAAAGAATGGCGTGAATATGATTATTTATTTTTAACTTTTGGAACTTTTAGTTACCATGACCCTTATGATTTGAAGGGAACTAAAGGCTATATCCAAACGCCTTATCCTACATATCATACACTTGATAATGTTAAAGATTCAGATCGAATCGTGATTATTGGAACAGGGTTGGCTAGTTTAGATGCTGTGAGATATGTAGCTGCACATCATCCATATTTACCCATTACTATGACAAGTCGTTCCGCAGCATTGCCAAGTGTTAGAGGAAAAATGACTAAAATTCAGTTTACGCATTTAACTAAATCACGATTTAATGGAATTATGAAAAAACACTTTGGTAATGTACCATTAGAAAAGGTAGTTTCATTATTTTTAAAAGAATGTGAAGATTATGGAATAGACTTTAAAAAACTTATTTATCGTAGAACTGGAAACCATGTGAAAGACTTGGAGTATGATTTGAATCATGAAGAAGAAATAGGGATATTCCAAAGTATCATTGAACATTTAAAAGAAAATTTAAACTGGATTTGGAATAGTTTGAGCGTTAAAGATCAAGAAACTTTTAATCGTAAGTACACTAAAATCATTCAATTAAATTCTAATCCAATGCCTCCTAGAACGGCTCGTTTACTAATTAAGTTAATACAGAATAATGAACTTGTCATTAAAAAGGGACTAGAAGACATAGTTCATAAAAATGAGCAATTTATGTTAAAGTATAACGACACCACGCAAAATTATGAGTTGTTTGACATTGTTATTAATGCTACAGGTTCTAAAACACATCTTTCTCAATTAGATGAGGATGATCAATTAATTTTAAACTTAGAAAATAGACAAATTGTCCAACGTCATCCTATGGGTGGCATTCAAATTATCCCAGAAACAAATCAAGTCATAAGTCCTAGATATGGGACCTTAAAAAATGTGATTGCAATTGGACAAATGACCAACGGTGTCAATAAACTTAGAAATGGTGTAAAGATGATTGTTAATCAAGTTGTTGATACAGTATCTCAATTATATATAACACAGGAAAATCGAAATAAGTAATATGCATTTAGCGTGTTTGTGAGTTTAATATATCTTCATAAAATCATTGAATAAAATAAGCTATAAAATTGTATTTTAAATTTAAATATAGTAAGATTTAAAATGTAGTGAAGAACTACTGGACTCAATTAATCATAACAATTTCATATATTTCTTTCGGGGCAGGGTGAAATTCCCAACCGGCAGTAAATTAAGCCTGCGACCCACTAGTATTGTTTTTTTGATGTTAGTGGCTGATCTAGTGTGAATCTAGAGCCGACAGTTAGAGTCTGGATGGGAGAAAGAAGATGAATTATCGACTTACACAAATTCGTGTAGTTATGATAAGCGTATTGTATACTTACGTGCAATTTTAAGTATGCCAATAGGCTTATTTAAAGATATAGATATCTCCTTATGCCTACAGTATAGGTATAAGGTTTTTTTTGAGGTGATCAATTGAGTAGATTTATGGATGATGCTATTCAACTAGCAAAAATGGTAAATGGACAAACAGGTGTTAATCCTCCAGTAGGATCCGTTGTTGTTAAAAATGGTAGGATTGTAGGTTTAGGTGCACATTTAAAAAAGGGAGATAAACATGCTGAAGTACAAGCTATTGAAATGGCAGGTTTAAAAGCCCAAGGTGCTACCATATACGTTTCATTAGAACCATGCACACACCATGGTTCAACGCCACCTTGTGTGGATAAAATTATTGAAGCGGGCATATCAAAGGTCATCTATGCTGTTAAAGATACTACTTTAGTAAGCAAGGGTGACGAGATTCTGAGAGAAGCTGGTATAGAGGTTGAATTTCAATATAATGAAAATGCAGCTACACTATACCGTGACTTTTTTACTGCTAAAAGAAACGAAGTTCCGGAAGTAACTGTAAAGGTCTCATCTAGTTTAGATGGTAAACAAGCAACAGACTTTAATGAAAGTAAGTGGATAACAAACAAAGAAGTTAAAGAAGATGTTTATCAATTAAGACATGAGCATGATGCAGTTATTACTGGGCGTAGAACCATTGAAGCAGACAATCCATTGTATACAACCAGGGTTCCTGATGGAAAACATCCGATTCGTGTTATTCTCTCTAAGACAGGACAACTCGATTTTAATCAACAAATATTTAAAGATACTGCATCGGAGATATGGATTTACACTGAAAATGAAAAATTAAAAACAGATAAAAGTTTTATTAAAATAATAAATATAAGTAATTGTGATACAACGACAATATTACAAGACTTATATCAAAGAGGTATTGGGAAACTGCTAGTCGAGGCAGGCCCAAATATTACTTCGCAATTTCTCCAATCCAAACATCTAAATGAACTCATTTTATATATAGCCCCGAAATTAATTGGTGGTTCTGGCAAACATCAATTTTATAAGACTGACGAAGTGATTGATTTGCCTGAAGCAACTCAATTTGAAATTGTTGATTCCAAGTTAATTAATCAAAATTTAAAATTGAAATTACGAAAGAAGTGAATGTCTATGTTTACAGGTATCATTGAAGAAATAGGTACTGTACAACAAGTTCGCTCTGAGCAATCAGTAAGAACGCTTGAAATTAAAGCACAAAACATTTTAGTTGATATGCATATTGGTGATTCAATAAGTGTTAACGGTGCATGTTTAACTGTGATAGATTTCACTGATTCAAGTTTTTCAGTTCAAGTCATCAAAGGGACTGAAAACAAAACATATCTTGGAAATGTTCAACGTAATACAGAAGTTAATCTCGAAAGAGCCATGAGTGGAAGTGGGAGATTTGGTGGACATTTCGTGTTAGGTCATGTTGATGAGCTTGGAACAATTTCTAAAATCAATGAAACTGCTAACTCAAGAATTATTTCTATTAAAACAACTAAAAATATTTTGAATCAAATGGTCAAGCAAGGTTCTATAACTGTAGACGGAGTTAGTCTTACTGTATTTGATTTACATGATCATACTTTTGATATACATCTTATACCAGAGACACGTCGATCTACTATTCTTTCATCTAAAAAAGTGGGCGACAAAGTGCATTTGGAGTCTGACGTACTATTCAAATATGTTGAAAACATCATGAATCAAAATCAATCGCAGATAACGGAAGAGAAGCTTAGAGCATTTGGTTTTTAGGAGGAATATCACATGCAATTCGATACAATTGAGTTGGCTATAGAGGCTTTAAGAAATGGAGAGAGCATTATTGTAGTTGACGATGAAGATAGAGAAAATGAAGGAGATCTTGTAGCTGTTACGGAATGGATGGATGATAATACCATTAATTTTATGGCTAAAGAGGGTCGTGGTCTGATTTGTGCACCAATTGATAGATCTATAGCTGAAAGATTAAAACTACAATCTATGGAGCAAAATAACACAGATATTTATGGCACACATTTTACTGTAAGTGTTGATCATTATAAAACTACTACAGGAATCAGTGCACATGAACGTACACAAACGGCTAGAGCACTCATAGATGAAAAGACTAATCCTGAAGATTTTCATCGTCCGGGGCACTTATTTCCACTTATAGCAAAAGAAAATGGTGTGTTAACACGTAATGGTCATACTGAAGCTGCCGTAGATTTGGCACGTTTAACAGGAGCACAACCAGCTGGCGTAATCTGCGAAATTATGAATGATGATGGAACAATGGCTAAGGGTGAAGATCTCCAGTCCTTTAAAGAACGTCACCATTTAAAAATGATTACTATAAAAAGTTTGGTTGCCTTTCGTAAGGCTGTTGAACTTAATGTTAATCTCAAGGCAAAGGTCAAGATGCCAACAGATTTTGGTCATTTTGATATGTATGGATTTACAACGGATTATAGCGAAGAAGAAATCGTTGCTATTGTTAAAGGAGATTTAAAAAGCAATCCTAATGTACGTATGCATTCTGCTTGTCTGACTGGGGATATTTTTCATAGTCAAAGATGTGATTGCGGGGCGCAACTTGAAGCGTCAATGAAATATATTGAAGAACATGGTGGAATGATTATTTATTTACCTCAAGAAGGTAGAGGAATAGGGTTAATGAATAAGTTGCGCGCATATGAGTTAATAGAAAAAGGCTATGATACAGTTACTGCAAATCTTGCTCTTGGTTTTGATGAGGATTTGAGGGATTATCATGTTGCAGCTGAAATATTAAAGTATTTTGGTTTAAGTAAAATTAACTTGCTCAGCAATAATCCTAAAAAATTTGAAGGTTTAAAAGATTACGGCATTGAGATCGTAGATAGAATTGAACTTATCGTACCAGAAACGCAACATAACCATAGTTATATGGAAACTAAAAAAAATAAAATGGGACATTTAATATAGGAGGACTCGAAAATGAATTTTGAAGGTAAATTAGTTGGTAAGGATTTAAAAATTGCGATTGTTGTTAGTAGATTTAATGATTTTATTACTACACGTTTACTTGAAGGGGCTAAAGATACACTCATTCGTCATGAAGTAGTAGATACTAATATTGATGTAGCTTATGTGCCTGGTGCATTTGAAATACCACTTGTTGCAAAAAAATTAGCTCAAAAAGGTGAATATGATGCTGTGATTACATTAGGATGTGTGATTAGAGGCGCAACTTCACATTATGACTATGTATGTAATGAAGTAGCTAAAGGTGTTTCTAAAGCAAATGATATTTCAGATACTCCAGTGATTTTTGGAGTTCTAACAACTGAAAGTATTGAGCAAGCAGTAGAAAGAGCTGGTACTAAAGCTGGAAATAAAGGTTCAGAAGCAGCAGTTAGTGCAATCGAAATGGCTAATCTAATTAAGCAAATCAATTAAAAAATAAAGGCATGAAGTAGATATCAAAATACTTCATGCCTTTATTTTTTATGTCTTTTAATGCCAAGGATAAGAGACGTCAATAAAGTTGCAAATATACCGATACCCAAAGTTATCTTTTTTAAGATTTTGGGTTTAGTAAATTCTTTTATAGCTAATGACAAGTTTTGAGGGCGTTCTGCTAGTCTTCTCATAAAGTACGCAAACCAATCATTACCGTATGGTACATAAACTGTAAATAAATAACCTTCATTAGCTATTTTTTGTGCTAATTCCGTGCGGAAACCGTACAACATTTGAAATTCCATTTTATCTTTGCTAATATGATTTTCTTTCATAAATTGTTTGATTTGGTTGATAATTTCATTGTCATGTGTAGCTACAGATGTAAAGTTCTTTGAATTTAGTAGTCGTTTTTTAATAATTCTAATATAATTTGCGTCAATTTCTTCTTTCGATTGATAAGCGATTGATGCATCTTCCTTATAAGCACCTTTCACTAGTCTCAAACGTAATTCAGGATATTTATCAATTAAATCATCGGCTTCATACAGATAGGCTTGAATGACTGTACCCACATTTTTAAATTCACCTTTCAATCTATCAATAATATGTTGAATTTTAGAAAGACTATCGTACTTCTCTGTATCAATATTAATGTGCATCTTTCCATTCTTATCAGCTTTAAGTAAAATTTCTCTCATATTTTCATAAGCAAGATTTAAATCAAATTCACTTCCAAGTTGGCTAATTTTAACTGACATATGTGCCTTAACATTATTGTTATAGATTGCATCAATAATTTCTAAAATCTCTTCTTTAGCTTTAATACTTTCTTCTCTAGTACTAACAAATTCACCCAATGAGTCGACAGTAACTGAAATATTATAATCATTTAAATATTGTATGGTCTCAATTAATTGATGAATCGTATTTCCTGCGACTACACGATTTGCTCCCATTTGAGGTCCCATTTTTTTAGCTATTTTATTAAGATATGTATGATTAGATAACGCAATGAAAAAATCTTTAAATAAGGACATATGCAATACCTCCGTTATACTAAACTATGATATTTTTAAATAGTGTATCATGAAAATTAACATTAAGAAAGCGTTTACATAAAGAGTTTGCACACTTAAAGAGTAATTATACTTTAGGATATATTGGAAGAGTTAAAGAAAACACTTAAATATCTATCAAATTTCACTTAAAATAGCATTCAATATGTTTGATTTGCTATAATTATATTAATAAAGAACATATAAAAAGGGGCAATTAGAAAATGTGGAAGTGGGAAACAGAAAATGACGCAAAAGGCGTTGTTGTCATTGCTCATAATATATTAGAACATACAGGTAGATATGCATATGTTATCACGATGTTAAGAAGAAATGGTTATCACGTTATCATGGGCGATTTACCAGGACAAGGGCAAACTTCACGAGCTCAAAAGGGACAAATAGATGATTTTAATACGTACCATGAGAATATATTAGAGTGGATAAAAATAGCTAATGAATATAAAATTCCAACATTTGTTTTAGGTGTGGGATTAGGTGGTCTCATCATTTTAAATCTGCTTGAGAAAACAGAATTACCTATTGAGGGTATATTATTATTTTCACCTATGTTAGAACTAAAGAAAGACTATAAAGGGCGAAAAAACAAATTGATTTCTAATGTTGGTAAAATTTCTAAAGATACTAGATTTAAAGTTGGTATAACCCCTCATGATTTAACACGTAATGATGAAATTATTGAAGAAACAGCAAATGATGGGCTAATGCTTAAAAAGGTAACATATAGTTGGTATAACCTTATAAATGAAAAGATGAAAGAAACAATGGATCATATCAGAGATATTAAACCTATTTCAGCATTGATAATGTATGGTACCAAAGACAAAATTTTAGAAACTCAATCTATTAATGAAATGAAAGATAAATTAAAGTCGAAAGAGATGTACTTTAAAGTTTGGGATGGATTATATCATGAAATACATAATGAACCTGAACGCGATTTGGTGATGAGATATGTTCTATCATTTTTAAATAATAGTGTAAATACTATGGGTTTTATAGTAAATGAAGAGGAAATTGAAGACATTTAAGTGAGCGAAAGAAAAATGTTATCAATTTGTATACGATTCTATAATGTGAATAAGTAACTCGGTTTTATACCGGGACTATAGTAATGAGTCCGTAGATCCTAAACATCTACGGGCTCTTATAATTCTTAATGATATATTTAGTTTGGTTTAATAAAAAATATATTTAACAATTTGTATAGAAAGTTTTGCCAAAATTATTGCGTTTTAAATGTAGAATTGATATATTTTGATTATATAATTAATTTAATTTTATTATGTATTAACACTAAGTTTTTGGGTTAGAATTTGAGTTGCACTAGATTTAAGATTTGTTTTAAATCTCATTTTTAAATCTTTTTACGGATAAAGTTGATTTTAAGTAGCTCAATCATTGAAATAAAAGGGTATAATTCTAAAGTTTAATAACTTTACCATTTGTAAAATTAAATTTGGGGGAAATGGTTAAGTTAGTTTATAGAATTCACAATTTTTTATTTGGGAGATGTTAATTTTGGCTAATAGTGAAAAGAACAGGGTTTATGGTATTTTACAATTAGAGACATTATTCAAAGAGATTGATTCAATTTTTAATACAATCAAAGAAGAATATGGAATGTCTAAAGAGGAAATTTTGATTTTACTTACACTTTTAGAAAAAGGCTCAATGACTTTAAAGGAAATGGATAAATATGTTCATATTAAGCCGTATAAACGTACACGTACTTATAATAATTTAGTTAATCTTGAGTGGATTTACAAAGAAAGACCTCAAGATGATGAACGTACAGTTATTATTCATTTTAATGACAAGCAAAATTCAAAAAAAGAAGATTTGTTAGAGTTTATTGATGACTCAATTAAAATCAAGTCTGAACCAATGCAATCTAGTTTACAATCTATTTTAGCGGTTTAATTTAACGCGCTTTAAATCTTTAATTGAATAAATTATTTTATTTAAAGCATGAGTACACTTATGAGAATTATTTGTTGAACTATGTATTAAAGAATGTGTTCAAAATTATGATAATCAGTAAACTTAATAGCAATTAAAAGTAAGGTATACTTCATGATGAAATTTATAATTAAAAAAGAACCTGGGACAAAATGTTTGCTTGTCTCAGGTTCTTTTTATGTGCACGTATTCTATGACTGAATTGAAAATATACATGTACAACTTTTTAATTACGCCTTTCAATAGCACAGATAAAAGGAGCGTTATTCTTTTGATTTATGAATTGATATTGCAATATATGAGCTTTATTTTGATCAAAGTTTTGTAAAAATTCAAGTAGTGCTTCTTTTTCTACTTTACCTTCTTCATGACCGTGATATATAACTAATATAATAATTCCTTCAATACTTAAGATATCAAAGATTTCATTAATAGCCATAATTGTTGTTTCAGGTTTAGTGACAATTTCTTTGTTACCTTTCGGTAAATAACCTAAATTAAAAATAGCAGCATCTATGTGGCCATGATATTGGGCAGGAATGTGCAATTTAGCATTTTCATGACCAGATTGGATTAATTTTACATTCGAATAATCTTTTATTTTTTTGTGCGTATTCAAAATTGCTTGTTCTTGTATATCGAATCCATAGACAAATCCATTTGGAACATGTTGAGCAAAATAAGCAGTATCATTCCCATTACCACATGTTGCATCAATTACAATACTATTATGATTAATATGAGAATCAATTAACGATTTAGCGAAGGGTAAAATACGTTCTAGTTTCATGATTGTATACTCTGCTTGTTCATTTTACCTTGATAGGAGTTTCGTCTAGCAAGCTCATTATCAATTTCATTTAATACTTCCCATTTATTAACACTCCACATTGGTCCAACCATTAGATCTATAGGTCCATCTCCAGTGATTCTGTGCACAATCATTTCTGGGGGTAATACTTCAAGTTGATCGCAAACAAGATTAGTATAATCTTGTTGACTCATAAACTCGAGCATACCTTTTTCATATTGTTTAACCATAGGCGTTCCTTTTAGCAAGTGTAATAAATGAATTTTAATACCTTGAACGTCCATCTGAGCGACTTCTTTAGCAGTCTCCATCATCATGTCATAATTTTCACCTGGTAAGCCGTTGATTATGTGTGTACAAACATTTATATTATGCTTGCGTAATTTTGTTACGCCGTCATAGTATGTTTGCATATCATGAGCACGATTTATTAAATCGGAAGTGGACTGATGCACAGTTTGTAAGCCCAATTCTACCCATAAGTAAGTGCGCTGATTAAGTTCAGCTAAATATTCTACAACATCATCAGGCAAACAATCAGGTCTTGTCGCGATTGATAAACCAACGACGCCATCTTCTTTTAATACAGGTTCATATTTTTCTTTTAATACTTCTACAGGTGCATGCGTATTTGTAAACGCCTGAAAGTATGCAATATATTGACCTTCACTCCATTTTTCATGCATTCGTTCTTTTATTTTTTTGAATTGAACTTCAATTGGTTCAGCTCTATTACCTGCAAAGTCACCGCTTCCTGCTGCAGAACAAAATGTGCAACCTCCATGAGCTACAGTACCATCTCTATTTGGGCAATCAAATCCTCCATCTAAAGCGACTTTAAATATTTTTTGACCAAACTTGTTTTTTAAATGATAGTTCCATGTGTGATAGCGTTTATCTTCAAAGGCATACGGGAAATAGTTACCCATAATACATTTTCCTTTCTATTTAAGTTCTAAGTACAGATTTTAACATATTTTAGTGTTATAGTGTCTATTGTAGATTGAGAAAAATATAAAGAGAGGGACTCATGATATGAATATACCTAAATCAGTTTGGTGGCTAGTTATAGGTATGGCACTTAATATAACTGGCGCCAGTTTTTTGTGGCCTTTAAATACAATTTTCATGAAGGAAGAACTTCATAAGAGTTTAACAATTGCAGGTATCGTTTTGATGATTAATTCATTTGGAATGGTTGTAGGTAATTTGTTAGGTGGTTCTTTGTTTGATAAACTTGGCGGTTACAAAACGATTTTAATAGGTACATTTACTTGTTTATGTAGTACAACATTACTCAATTTGTTTCATGGCTGGCCTTGGTACGCAATTTGGTTAGTACTACTTGGATTTGGTGGCGGAATGATAGTTCCTGCTATTTATGCGATGGCAGGTGCCGTTTGGCCTAATGGAGGGAGACAAACTTTTAATGCTATATACTTAGCACAAAATATAGGAGTTGCTTTAGGTGCGGCATTAGGAGGTTTTGTGGCTGAATTTAGTTTCAATTATATTTTTATGGCAAATCTCATTATGTATGTACTTTTTGCCATCGTGGCGATTACACAGTTTAATTTAGAGATTAATGCTAAATTTAAACCACAAGATTCGATAGATTTAAAAAGCAAAGAAAATAAAAAACGATTTACTGCTATGATGCTAGTATGTGCAATGTTTGCAATTTGTTGGATTGCATATATTCAATGGGAAACAACGATAGCTTCATTCACTCAATCAATTAATATTTCAATGTCTCAATATAGTGTATTATGGACAATCAATGGAATAATGATTTTAGTAGCTCAACCGTTAATAAGACCAATTATCATCTTATTAAAAGGTAATTTAAAGCATCAGATGTTTGTAGGTATTTTTATTTTTATGAGTTCTTTCCTAGTAACGAGTTTTGCAAATCACTTTGCAATATTTGTAGTTGGCATGGTCATTTTAACATTTGGAGAAATGTTTGTTTGGCCTGCAGTACCAACTATAGCAAATCAACTTGCACCAGTTGGAAAGCAAGGTCAATACCAAGGATTTGTTAATTCAGCATCTACAGTGGGAAAAGCATTTGGACCTTTTATTGGCGGTATACTTGTAGATACATTTAATATGAGTATGATGTTTATTGGGATGATTATATTATTAAGTTTTGCACTGTTATTTTTAAGTTTCTATGATAAAGTGTTGCCTAAGAATTTTAAAAATCAACATCAATCAAGAGGACGACGAAATCAGAATGGTGTTTAATAATGTAATGATGTTTAATTAACTACTTGCATTCATTGACCATATACAATAATATTAAACACGTATAGTATTAAGCATTTAGAGGCTTTTCTACAGAGAGCTAGTGTTGGTGAGAACTAGTGTTAAGGACTAAATGACTTATTAACATAAACGACATTTAATTAGACATCTCTTACTATTAAAATGAAGTGCGCTAATTGTTAGCGAATAAGGGTGGTAACGCGGCGCAGGTCGTCCCTTTCAAATCATTAATAGTAGGGATGTCTTTTTTATGAATTAGGAGGAAATGTGTTGAATTATAATCATAAGGAAATTGAAAAGAAGTGGCAGAATTACTGGGAAGAAAATAAGACCTTTAAAACGAATGACAATTTAGGACAAAAGAAATTTTATGCATTAGACATGTTTCCTTATCCATCTGGTGCTGGTTTACACGTAGGTCACCCAGAAGGATATACGGCAACAGATATCATCTCACGATATAAAAGAATGCAAGGTTACAATGTATTACATCCTATGGGATGGGACGCTTTTGGTTTACCGGCAGAACAATATGCTTTAGATACCGGTAATGATCCTCGTGAATTTACACAGAAGAATATTCAAACTTTCAAAAGACAAATTCAAGAATTAGGATTTAGTTATGATTGGGATAGAGAAGTGAATACTACAGATCCTGAATATTATAAATGGACGCAGTGGATATTTATTCAGTTGTATAATAAAGGTTTAGCTTATGTTGATGAAGTTGCTGTCAATTGGTGTCCTGCATTAGGTACTGTTTTGTCGAATGAAGAGGTTGTCGATGGGGTATCAGAACGTGGCGGTCATCCTGTTTACCGTAAGCCTATGAAACAATGGGTGCTCAAAATTACAGAATATGCTGATAGATTACTAGAAGATTTAGATGAGTTAGATTGGCCTGAATCAATTAAAGACATGCAACGAAACTGGATTGGACGTTCAGAAGGTGCCAAAGTAACATTTAAAATTGAGCAATCTGACCAAAATATTGAAGTGTTTACGACACGACCAGATACAATCTATGGTACTTCTTTCTTAGTTTTAAGCCCAGAACACCCACTTGTGAATGAAATTACGACAAGTGATAAAGAACAAGAAGTCAAATTGTATCAAAATGAAGCATCAAAAAAATCTGATTTAGAACGTACAGACTTAGCTAAAGAAAAAACAGGTGTGTTTACTGGAGCGTTTGCAATTAATCCGTTCTCTGGCGATAAATTACCTATTTGGATAGCAGATTATGTTTTATCAACTTACGGTACTGGTGCAGTAATGGCTGTGCCTGGACATGATGAGCGAGATCATGAATTTGCTACGAAGTTTAATTTACCAATTATCGAAGTTATAGAGGGTGGCGAAGTTCAAAAAAATGCATACACAGGTGAAGGAAAACACATTAATTCTGGAGAATTAGACGGTCTAGAAAATGAAGCGGCAATAAGTAAAGCGATAGAATTGCTTGAATCTAAAGGTGCTGGTGAGAAAAAAGTCAATTATAAATTACGTGATTGGTTATTTAGTAGGCAACGTTATTGGGGAGAACCAATTCCTATTATACATTGGGAAGATGGATCAATGACTACAGTTCCTGAAGATGAATTGCCTTTATTACTTCCAGAAACAGATGAAATTAAGCCATCAGGTACCGGTGAATCTCCACTTGCAAATATAGATGCGTTCGTAAACGTTATCGATGAAAAGACAGGTATGAAGGGGCGCCGAGAAACCAATACAATGCCTCAATGGGCTGGCAGTTGCTGGTACTATTTACGTTACATTGATCCACATAACGAAAAAATGATAGCGGATCCTGAAAAATTAAAACATTGGCTACCTGTTGATTTATATATTGGAGGCGTGGAACATGCAGTACTTCACTTATTATATGCAAGATTCTGGCATAAAGTGTTATATGACTTAGGTGTTGTACCGACAAAAGAACCATTCCAAAAACTATACAACCAGGGAATGATTTTAGGCGAAGGCAATGAAAAAATGAGTAAGTCTAAAGGCAATGTGATTAATCCAGATGATATTGTTGCATCACATGGTGCTGATACATTACGACTATATGAAATGTTTATGGGACCTTTAGATGCTGCGATCGCATGGAGTGAAAAAGGTTTGGATGGTTCTAGAAGATTCTTAGATCGCATTTGGAGACTTATCATCACTGATGAGAATTCAATCAATAAAAAAATTGTAGATTCTAACGATCATTCACTTGATAAAGTATACAATCAAACAGTGAAAAAAGTAACAGAAGATTTTGATACACTTAGTTTTAATACTGCAATCAGTCAATTAATGGTGTTTATTAATGAGTGTTATAAAACAAATGAAGTTTACAAACCTTATATCGAAGGGTTTGTAAAAATGTTAGCGCCTATTGCACCACACATTGGTGAAGAATTATGGGATCGATTAGGGCATGAAAATACCATTACTTATCAACCATGGCCAACATTTGATGAAAGCTTATTAGTAGATGATGAAGTTGAAATCGTAGTTCAAGTCAATGGTAAAGTTAGAGCAAAAATCAATATACCAAAAGATTTATCTAAAGAAGAAATGCAAACCTTAGCCTTGTCTAACGATAATGTTAAAATGAGTATTGAAGGTAAAGAAGTTAAAAAAATTATTGCTGTACCTCAAAAGCTAGTTAATATAGTTGCTAAATAATATTTTTCTAAAGGAGTGCTATTAAATGGAGTCAATAACAGTAGATGAATTAAAGAAAAAAATATTAGATTCAAATCCAGTTAACATTGTAGATGTTCGCACGAACGAAGAAACTGAAATGGGTGTTATTCCTGGAGCAAAAACAATTCCTATGGATGAAATTCCTGATAATTTGAAAGAATTCAATAAAAATGATACGTATTATATTGTGTGTGCAGCGGGATCACGCAGTGCTAAAGTAGTTTCATATTTAGAAGAACAAGGTGTTCATGCTGTAAATGTCGAAGGTGGAATGAATGCTTGGGGCGATGAAGGTACTGTCATTGATAATATTTAAAGAACTTCGAAGTTGTAGATAACGATAATTCTAAGTTAAAAATTAATACAAATGAGTTTATAATTTATTCTAGGAATTTCTGGAATTAGAATGTATATCACAAATGTGGTCACTGAGTACGATTAAGATTTTGATTTGAAATCTTAATCGTACTTTTTTTGATATAAAAATCATTAAATAATTCAATGTGGATCTCAAAAAACAAATTCTGATATCAATTAAAAATATATTAAGATAAATTTTTATACTACTAGATTTAAAATAATATAGATGATAAAATTAAAAAGACTTTAAATAGTTGTGTTTAATTAAATGAGCGATATTGGGAAGAGTCATTACTTTAAATATTTTTCAAAGTTCATTAGACATACATCATAAAGAATTTACAACTAGGAGGCCAATTTAATGAATCTATTTAGAAAACAGAAATTTAGTATTAGAAAATTTAATATAGGTATTTTTTCAGCATTAATAGCTACAGTCGCATTTTTAGCTCATCCGGGGCAAGCAACAGCTTCAGAACTGGAACCTTCTCAAAATAATGACACTACAGCTCAATCTGATGGAGGGTTAGAAAACACATCTCAGTCTAATCCTATAAGTGAGGAAACAACAAATACATTATCTGAGCAAACAGTACCTTCATCTACTGAAAATAAGCAAACACAAAATGATCCTCATCATAATGCTCAACCAATTGCAATAAATGCTGAAGAAGCTGAATCTGCTCAAACAGCACCTTATACCAATATCTATGAAAATAATGATACGAGTGACAACGGGTTACATGTTAATCAGCCGGTTAAACATCATATTGAAGCCCAATCTGAAGATGTAACAAATCATACGAACTCAAATCATTCAAATTCATCGATTCCGGAAAATAAAGCTACAACAGAATCATCAAGTAAACCTAAAAAGAGAGGGAAAAGATCATTAGATACAAATAGCGGAAATGACGCTACAAGTACAACTCAAAATACGGATCCAAATTTAAGTAATACAGGTCCAAATAGCATTAACACTGTAATTACATTTGATGATTTAGGAATAAAGACAAGTACAAATCGCTCTCGACCTGAAGTAAAGGTAGTTGATAGTCTAAATGGCTTTACAATGGTTAATGGTGGTAAGGTTGGTTTATTAAATAGTGTGTTAGAACGTACAAGTGTGTTTGATAGTGCCGATCCGAAAAATTATCAAGCAGTAGATAATGTCGTAGCCTTAGGACGTATTAAAGGAAATGATCCGAATGATCATGATGGTTTCAACGGTATAGAAAAAGAATTTTCAGTAAATCCTAATTCTGAGATAATATTTTCATTTAATACAATGACTGCTAAAAACAGAAAAGGTGGAACTCAATTAGTTTTAAGAAATGCAGAAAATAATCAAGAAATTGCTTCAACTGATATTCAAGGAGGCGGCGTATATCGTTTATTCAAGTTACCTGATAACGTACATAGGCTAAAAGTTCAATTTCTACCTATGAACGAAATACACTCAGATTTTAAAAGAATTCAACAGCTACATGATGGGTATAGATACTATTCTTTTATAGATACAATTGGTGTTAATTCTGGTTCACATCTATATGTGAAATCAAGACAAGTTAACAAAAATGTAAAGAATGGAAAAGAATTTGAAGTTAATACTCGTATAGAGAATAATGGTAACTTCGCTGCTGCTATAGGTCAAAATGAACTTACTTATAAAGTCACATTACCAGACAATTTCGAATACGTTGATAATTCAACTGAAGTTTCATTTGTTAACGGGAATGTGCCAAATTCTACAGTAAATCCGTTTTCAGTTAATTTCGATAGACAAAATCATACTTTAACATTTTCTAGTAATGGTTTAAATTTAGGAAGAAGTGCTCAGGATGTTGCTAGATTCTTGCCCAATAAAATACTAAATATTAGATACAAGCTTAGACCTGTCAACATCTCAACGCCACGTGAAGTGACTTTCAATGAAGCAATTAAATATAAAACATTTTCTGAATATTACATTAACACTACTGACAATACTGTTACAGGCCAACAAACACCTTTTAGTATTAATGTCATTATGAATAAAGACGATTTATCAGAACAGGTCAATAAGGATATCATCCCATCGAACTATACACTTGCTTCTTATAATAAATATAATAAGTTGAAAGAACGTGCTCAGACTGTTCTGGATGAAGAAACAAACAATACACCTTTTAACCAAAGATACTCTCAAACTCAAATTGATGATTTATTACACGAATTACAAACAACACTAATAAGTCGTGTGAGTGCTTCGAGAGAAATTAATGATAAAGCTCAAGAAATGACTGATGGTGTATATGATAGTACAGAATTAACTACTGAAGAAAAAGATACATTAGTTGATCAAATTGAAAATCATAAAAATGAAATTTCTAATAACATTGATGATGAACTTACAGATGATGGTGTTGAAAGAGTTAAAGAGGCTGGATTACACACTCTAGAAAGTGATACTCCACATCCAGTAACTAAACCAAATGCTCGACAAGTTGTGAATAACAAAGCGGAACAACAAAAGACGCTTATACGTAACAATCATGAGGCAACGACTGAGGAACAAAATGAAGCAATTAGTCAAGTTGAGGCACATTCATCTGATGCTATCGCCAAAATAGGTGAGGCAGAAACAGATACCACTGTGAATGAAGCAAGAGATAATGGTACGAAATTAATAGCAACAGATGTTCCAAATCCAACTAAAAAAGCAGAAGCTAGAGAGGCAGTTACCAACAGTGCAAATTCAAAAATTAAAGATATCAACAATAATACACAAGCTACATTAGACGAAAGAAATGATGCTATCACACTTGTTAATAGATCAAAAGATGAAGCGATTCAAAATATTAACACTGCACAAGGTAATGATGATGTCACTGAAGCACAAAACAATGGAACGAATACGATACAACAAGTACCATTAACTCCAGTGAAAAGACAAAATGCAATAGCAACTATCAATGCTAAAGCGGATGAACAAAAACGTTTAATTCAAGCGAACAATAATGCAACAACTGAAGAAAAGGCAGATGCAGAGCGTAAAGTTAATGAAGCATTATTAACTGCAACTCAAAATATTAGCAATGCACCTACTAATAGAGATGTTGATCAAGCACAAACAATGAGAAGTGGTATCATATCCACAATAAGTCCTGCAACGAAGATTAAAGAGGATGCACGTGCAGCAGTTGAAGCTAAAGCTATTGCACAAAATCAACAAATTAATTCAAATAATATGGCAACAACTGAAGAAAAGCAGGATGCATTAAATCAAGTAGAAGCACATAAGCAAGCTACAATAGCAAATATCAATCAAGCTCAGTCAACTCAACAAGTTTCTGAAGCTAAGAATAATGGCATAAATACTATTAATCAAAATCAACCTAATGCAGTTAAGAAAAATAATACAAAAACATTATTAGAACAAAAAGGAAACGAGAAAAAGTCAGCAATAGCTCAAACACCTGATGCTACGACTGAAGAGAAACAAGAAGCTGTCAGTGTTGTTTCGCAAGCTGTTACCAATGGCAATAATCATATCAACCAAGCAAATTCTAATGATGATGTAGATCAAGCACTTAGTAATGCAGAACAAATTATTACTCATACTGATGTTAATGTTCAAAAAAAACCTCAAGCTAGACAAGCGCTGATTGCTAAAGTAAATGAAAAGCAGAGTGCGATTAATACTGATAATGAAGGCACTATAGAAGAAAAACAAAAAGCAATTCAAAGTTTGAATGATGCTAAAAATTCAGCTGATGAACAAATTACACAGGCTGCTTCTAATCAAAATGTTGATAACGCCTTAAATATAGGTATAAGTAATATCAGTAAAATTCAGACTAATTTCACTAAAAAGCAACAAGCTAGAGATCAAGTAAATCAAAAGTTTCAAGAAAAAGAAGCTGAATTAAATTCAACTCCTCATGCAACTCAAGATGAAAAACAAGATGCGTTAACTAGATTAACACAAGTAAAAGAAAGTACACTCAATGACATAAATCAAGCACAAACAAATCAAAATGTTGATACAGCACTTACTAATGGAATTCAAAATATTCAAAATATACAAGTGGATGTTAGGAAAAAACAAGAAGCCAGAACTACGATTAATGATATTGTTCAACAACATAAACAAACTATACAAAATAATGATGATGCTACAACTGAAGAGAAGGAAGTCGCAAATAATTTAGTTAATGTATCACAGCAAAATGTAATTAGTAAGATTGATAATGCTACAACCAATAACCAAATTGATGGTATTGTGAGTGATGGTAGACAAACCATAAATGCAATCACACCTGATACATCAATTAAAAGAAATGCAAAAAATGATATTGATGGTAAAGCAGCTGATAGGAAAATAAAAATTCAAAGAATAAATGATGCTACAGCTGAGGAAATTCAAGAAGCGAATCGTAAAATTGAAGAAGCTAAAATTGAAGCAAAAGATAATATTCAACACAGTAGCACTAGAGACCAAGTAAATGAAGCGAAAACTAATGGAATAAATAAAATAGAAAATATAACTCCAGCAACTACTGTGAAATCTGAAGCTAGACAAGCAGTACAGAATAAAGCAAATGAACAGATTAATCATATTCAAAACACGCCTGATGCTACTAATGAAGAAAAACAAGAGGCAATAAACAGAGTAAGTGCTGAATTAGCAAGAGTTCAAGCACAAATAAATGCGGAACATACAACCCAAGGTGTTAAAAATATCAAAGACGATGCGATAACTTCTTTATCTCGAATTAATGCGCAAGTTGTTGAGAAAGAGTCGGCAAGAAATGCAATCGAACAAAAGTCAACACAACAAACGCAATTCATTAATGATAATGATAATGCTACAGATGAAGAAAAAGAGGTCGCCAACAATTTAGTTATAGCTAGAAAACAAAATGCGTTAGATAATATTAACTCTTTATCTTCAAATAGTGATATTGAAAATGCTAAAGTAACAGGAATAAATGAAATAGCTAAAGTTTTACCAGCAACCTCTGTTAAGTCTAAAGCAAAAAAAGATATTGATCAAAAACTCGCGCAACAGATTAATCAAATTCAAACACATCAAACTGCTACAATTGAGGAAAAAGAAGCGGCTATTCAATTGGCAAATCAAAAAGCAAATGAAGCAAGAACAGCAATTCAAAATGAACATAGTAACAATGGTGTCGCACAAGCTAAATCTAACGGCATTCATGAAATTGAATTAGTTACGCCAGATGCGCACAAAAAATCTGATGCTAAACAAAGTATCGATGATAAATATAATGAGCAAAGTAATACTATCAACACTACACCAGATGCAACAGATGAAGAAAAGCAAAAAGCATTAGATAAATTAAAAATAGCTAAAGATGCAGGATACAACAAAGTTGATCAAGCGCAAACAAACCAACAAGTATCTGATGCAAAAACTGAGGCTATAGATACGATAACTAATATTCAAGCAAATGTTGCAAAAAAACCATCTGCTCGAATGGAATTAGATTCAAAGTTTGAAGATTTAAAGCGTCAAATCAATGCAACGCCTAATGCTACAGAAGAAGAAAAACAAGATGCAATTCAAAGATTGAATGTTAAAAGAGAAGAAGTTAAGAATCTAATAAATCAAGACAGACGTGACAATGACGTTGAACAGCACAAAAATACTGGACTTCAAGAATTAGAAACGATTCATGCTAATCCAACTAGAAAATCTGACGCGCTTCAAGAGTTACAAACTAAATTTATTTCACAAACAGAGTTAATTAATAATAATAAAGATGCAACTAATGAAGAAAAAGCTGAAGCTAAACGACTTCTGGAGATTAGTAAAAATAAAACTATAACAAATATCAATCAAGCGCAAACTAATAATCAAGTTGATAATGCTAAAGATAACGGCATGAATGAGATTGCTACTATAATACCAGCAACAACAATTAAAACAGATGCTAAAACGGCGATTGATAAAAAAGCTGAGCAACAAGTTACAATCATCAATGGTAATAATGATGCAACAGATGAAGAAAAAGCAGAGGCTAGAAAGCTGGTTGAAAAAGCGAAAACTGAAGTCAAATCTAATATTACAAATAGTGATACTGAAAGGGAAGTTAATAGTGCTAAAACCAATGGGTTAGAAAAAATAAACAATATTCAACCATCAACTCAAACTAAAACAAATGCTAAACAAGAAATAAATGACAAAGCTCAAGAACAGTTGATCCAAATTAACAACACGCCTGATGCAACTGAAGAAGAAAAGCAAGAGGCAACAAATAGAGTCAATGCCGGATTAGCACAAGCAATACAAAATATTAATAATGCACATAGTACTCAAGAAGTAAATGAATCTAAAACAAATAGTATTGCTACAATCAAGAGTGTACTACCCAATGTGATCAAAAAACCGACTGCTATAAATGATTTGACTCAAGAAGCTAATAACCAAAAGACTTTAATAGGTAATGATGGTAATGCTACTGATGATGAAAAAGAGGTTGCAAAACAATTAGTGACCCAAAAATTAAATGAAGAAATTCAAAAAATTCATGAAAGTACACAAGATAATCAAGTTGATAATGTAAAAGCACAAGCTATTACTGCAATTAAATTGATTAATGCAAATGCACATAAAAGACAAGATGCCATCAATATTTTGACTAATCTAGCTGAAAGTAAAAAATCAGATATAAGAGCCAATCAAGATGCAACTACTGAAGAGAAAAATACGGCAATACAATCTATAGATGATACGTTAGCACAAGCACGTAACAATATTAATGGTGCAAATACAAATGCGTTAGTGGATGAGAATTTAGAAGATGGTAAGCAAAAGTTACAACGTATTGAGTTGTCTACCCAAACTAAAACACAAGCTAAAACAGATATTGCCCAAGCAATAGGTCAACAAAGATCGACAATAGATCAGAATCAAAATGCTACAACTGAAGAAAAACAAGAAGCACTTGAGAGACTTAATCAAGACACAAATGGAGTCAATGATAGAATACAAGCAGCTTTAGCAAATCAAAATGTTACAGACGAAAAAAATAATATATTAGAAACAATAAGAAATGTTGAACCTATTGTAGTTGTAAAACCAAAGGCTAATGAAATAATTAGAAAAAAAGCTGCGGAACAAACGACTTTAATAAATCAAAATCAAGATGCGACACTAGAAGAAAAACAAATAGCACTTGGCAAATTAGAAGAAGTAAAGAATGAAGCGTTAAATCAAGTATCACAGGCACACTCAAATAATGATGTGAAAATTGCGGAAAATAATGGAATTGCTAAAGTTTCTGAGGTCCATCCTGAGACTAGTATTAAACGTAATGCTAAACAAGAGATTGAACAAGTTGCGCAAAGTCAAATTGATACTATCAATGCAAATAATAAATCAACTAATGAAGAAAAATCAGCCGCTATAGATAGAGTTAATGTAGCTAAAATTGATGCTATTAATAATATTGCTAATGCTACAACTACGCAATTAGTCAATGATGCTAAAAATAATGGTAACACGAGTATTACCCAAATATTACCAAGTACAGCAGTCAAAACTAATGCATTAGCAGCTCTAGCTACCGACGCTAAAAATAAAAACGCTATAATAGATCAAACGCCAAATGCAACAGCAGAAGAAAAAGAAGAAGCAAATAATAAAGTTGATCGTCTTCAAGAAGAAGCAGATGCTAATATCCTGAAAGCGCACACTACTGAGGAAGTAAATAATATTAAAAATCAAGCTGTTCAAAATATTAACGCTGTTCAAGTTGAAGTTATAAAGAAGCAAAACGTTAAAAACCAATTGAATCAATTCGTTGATAATCAAAAGAAAAATATTGAAAATACGCCTGATGCAACACTAGAAGAAAAAGCTGAAGCTAATAGATTACTTCAAAATGTACTAACGTCCGCATCAGATGAAATTGCTAATGTAGTTCATAACAACGAGGTTGATCAAGCTTTAGATAAAGCTAGACCTAAAATTGAGGCAATTGTACCACAAGTTAGTAAGAAACGTGATGCTTTAAATGCAATCCAAGAAACATTTAATTCACAAACTCAAGAAATACAAGAGAACCAAGAAGCTACGAATGAAGAAAAGACTGAAGCATTAAATAAAATAAACCAATTACTTAATCAGGCTAAAGTAAATATTGATCAAGCACAGTCAAATAAAGATGTAGATAATGCGAAAACACTTAGTATTCAAGATATAGAGCAAATTCAAGCACATCCACAAACAAAAGAAACAGGGCGTCACAGATTAAATGAAAAAGCTAACCAACAACAAAGTACTATTGCAACTCATCCTAATTCAACAATTGAAGAAAGACAGGAAGCAAGTGCAAAACTACAAGAAGTCCTTAAAAAAGCCATAGCTAAAATAGATAAAGGTCAAACGAATGATGATGTAGAAAAGACTGTAGTAAACGGAATAGCTGAAATTGAAAATATATTACCTGCTACTACAGTTAAAGATAAAGCTAAAGCTGATGTAAATGCTGAAAAAGAGCAGAAAAACATACAAATTAATAGTAATGATGAAGCAACGACTGAAGAAAAATTAGTTGCTAGTGACAATTTAAATCACGTTGTCGAGACAACAAATCAAGCTATTGAGGATGCGCCAGATACCAACCAAGTGAATGTAGAAAAGAACAAAGGTATAGGTACAATTAGAGATATTCAACCACTTGTAGTTAAAAAACCTACTGCCAAATCTAAAATTGAAAGCGCAGTAGAAAAAAAGAAAACTGAAATTAATCAAACCCAAAATGCAACTGATGATGAAGTAAGAGAGGGTTTAAATCAGTTAAATCAAATTCATGAAAAAGCCAAAAATGATGTAAATCAATCTCAAACTAATCAGCAAGTTGAAAATGCTGAGCAAAATAGTTTAGATCAAATCAATAACTTCAGACCAGATTTCAGTAAAAAACGTAATGCAGTAGCTGAAATTGTTAAAGCGCAACAAAATAAAATTGATGAAATAGAGCAAGAATTTAGTGCTACACAAGAAGAAAAAGATAATGCGTTACAACATTTAGATGAACAGGTTAAAGAAATCATTAATTCTATAAATCGAGCTAATACAGATAATGAAGTAGATAATGCTAAAATTTCTGGCTTGAATAATATAAATGAATACAGACCAGAATATAATAAAAAGAAAAATGCTATATTGAAATTATATGATGTTTCAGATACTCAAGAAGCTATAATTAATGGTTATCCTGATGCAACTGAAGATGAACTTCAAGAAGCTAATAGTAAGTTAAATAAAATACTTTTAGAGGCAAAAAAACAAATTGGACTTGCACACACAAATAATGAAGTTGATGATATTTATAATGAAGTTTCCCAAAAAATGAAAACTATTTTACCTCGTGTAGATACAAAAGCGGTAGCACGTTCTGTACTTAATGCACTTGCTAAACAATTGATTAAAACTTTTGAAAATACTCCAGATGTTACTCATGAGGAACGTAATGATGCGATTAATCATGTAAAAGAACAATTATCATTAGTATTCAATGCCATTGAAAAAGACCAAAAAGATATACAAGTTGCGCAAGATGAATTATTTGGATTAAATGAATTAAATAGTATATTTATCAACATAACTCAAAAGCCTACTGCCAGAAAAGCAATTAGTGATAAGGCGAGTCAATTAAACAACTCTATCAATAATACGCCATATGCTACAGAAGAAGAACGACAAATTGCACTGAATAAAGTTAAGGCGATTGTTGATGATGCAAATGAAAAAATACGAGAAGCTAACACTGATAGCGAAGTACTTGGAACAAAATCAAACGCAATAACATTATTACAAGCGATCAGTGCGGATGTACAAGTTAAACCGCAAGCATTTGAAGAAATCAACGCACAAGCTGAAATTCAAAGAGAACGTATCAATGGAAATAGTGATGCGACAAGAGAAGAAAAAGAAGAAGCTTTAAAACAAGTTGATACATTAGTAAATCAATCATTTATTACAATTAATAATGTTAATAAAAATCAAGAAGTTTACGATACTAAAAACAAAACGATTGAAGCTATTCATAAAATCAAACCAATAACAATCATCAAACCACAAGCATTAAATGAAATCACTAATCAATTAGACGCTCAACGTGATTTAATAAAGAATAATAATGAGTCTACAGTTGAAGAAAAAGCATCGGCTATCGATAAATTAATTAAAACTGCGGCAAGAATTGCTGAAGCAATAGATAAAGCTCAAACAAATGAAGAAGTTAAAGATATTAAAAAACAAAGTATTGATGAAATTTCTAAAATACTACCTGTTATTGAAATTAAATTAGCTGCAAGAAATGAAATTCATCAAAAAGCTGAAGTTATTCGTGGATTAATTAATAATAATGAAGAAGCGACTAAAGAAGAAAAAGATGTAGCATTAAATCAATTAGACACAACTCTAACACAAGCAAATCTTTCAATTGACCAAGCATTAACTAATGAAGCTGTTAATAGAGCTAAAGAAATAGCAACTTCTGAAATTAATAAAATTTCTGTCATTACCATTAAAAAGCCTGAAGCTATAGCAGAAATTCAAGAACTAGCAGATAAAAAATTAAATAAATTTAAACAAAATCAAGAAGCTACTATTGAAGAAAAGCAATCAGCTATCAATGAATTAGAACAAGCTTTAAAATCAGCTATTAATCATATTCATCAATCTCAAAATAATGAATCAGTGAGCGCTGCATTAAAAGAAAGTATATCTTTAATAGACTCGATTGAAATTCAAGCACATAAAAAATTAGAAGCTAAAGCATATATTGATGGATATAGTGACGATAAAATTAATGACATATCTTCTAGAGCGACTAACGAAGAAAAACAAATATTTGTAAGTAAACTTAAAGCATTAATCAATCATGCACATAAACAGATTGACGAAGCTGAAACATTTGTTTCAGTTGATACAATTGTCCGAAACTTTAAAGTTGAAGTGGATAAATTAAACTCAATTGTACGTAAAAAAGCTAAAGCGTTGAAGGAAATTGAATTAGAAGCAGACCATGTAAAGCAAATGATAAATGCAAATTTAAGTGCTAGTACTAGAGTGAAACAAAATACTCGTACATTGATAAATGAAATTGTTAGTAACGCTTTAAGTCAACTTAATAAAGTAACCACAAATAAAGAAGTTGATGAATTAGTTAACGAGACGATTGAAAAACTTAAGTCAATACAATTAAGAGAAGATAAAATATTGAGTAGTCAACGCTCAACAACATCTATGACAGAAAAATCTAATCAATGTTATAGTTCCGAGAATAATACAATTAAATCTCTACCAGAGACAGGAAATGTTGATAAATCAGTGCCTTTAGCTGGAGTTACTTTAATATCTGGTTTAGCAATCATGTCCTCACGCAAAAAGAAAAAAGATAAAAAAGTGAATGACTAATATTATAAATTTATAAACCACAGAACCGGAGATATCAATTAATAAACTCCCTTCAAAGTAGACATTAATATAATGAAAACTTTGAAGGGAGTATTTTTAGCTATTCAACATAAAATCGTTGCTAATCTATTATTAAACGTTTTTTAAGGATAGCAAAATGTAAATTCTTTTCAATACTATTAAGGTAGTTATTAATATTAACCACCTATATGTGAAATATAATATGGAGTTTAACACCTTTATCATATTTTAATAACAATCGCTATTCAAAGAACAACAAATTAAAAATATAGCATATCATTTTGCTTATATTTGTGGTGGTCATCTTGTGAAAATATGAAGAAATACATTTTATGAATTAGTGTATGTACAATCTAGACGTGTCTAATATAAAAAAATTGCTATAAAGTATTTGATTATTAACAAGTACTTTATAGCTTATGCTAATTTGTATTATATTAATAAAATTATTTGTTTTTATCTATTTTAAATTCACCGGCAAACATTCCAGCAACATGACCCGTAACTAATGCGCTTGTTATATTATAACCTCCAGTGTATCCATGAATATCTAGGACTTCGCCACATAAAAATAATCCTGGCACTAATTTGGACATCATAGTTTTAGGTTCTATTTCTTTTAAAGAAATACCGCCACCTGTCACAAAAGCTTTGTCTAATGGAAGTGTACCATCTACTGTAAAGGTAAAAGTCTTTAGAAGATTAACAAAAGTTTGAAACTGTTGGTTTGATAAATGATGTGCAGTCATTTCATCATTAATACCAGATTGTTCGAGAATAAATAATAAATATCGCTCTTCTATTATTCCACGCAAGCTATTTTTAATATATTTATCTGGTTCTGCTTTAAGTATTTTTCTCACTTTTTGAGATAGTTGATCTACGTTTAGTTCAGGGAAAACATCTAATTGCATATGGATATTTTTCTTTTTTTGATTTTTCTGCTCTTTATAAACAAACTGACTGCATCTAAGAGCAGCAGGACCACTAATTCCAAAATGCGTGAATATCATATCCATTTGATGACTTACTCTTTTTTTATCATTTTTCTTTAAAACTGATAAATTAACATCTTTTAAACTTAACCCTTTTAAGCGATTTGATTTGATAAAAGTTTCTGAAGAAGTGATAGGTACTTCAGTAGGGAATAATTCTGTTATAGAATGACCTAGAGATTTTGCAAATTTGTAACCATCTCCAGTAGAACCAGTTTGAGGCACTGATGTACCTCCTGTAGCAATAATTAAACTGTGACTTTCAAATTCACCTAGTTGTGTTTTAACTTTAAAATTATGGTCATACGAAACACTGACAACTGGTGTTTCTTCCTTAATCTCAACATGATTCTCTTTGAGCTGGTTAATAAGCACATCAACAACATCTTGAGATTTATTTGAAACTGGGAACATTCTACCATGATCTTCTTCTTTAAGTTTGACTCCACGGGTTTCAAAAAAATTTATAATAGAAAGATTATCAAAAACTGAGAAAGGGCTATATAGGAATTTACCATTACCCGGAATATTTTTTATGATTTCATCATACGGAAGTCTATTAGTTACGTTGCAACGACCACCACCTGAGATTTTTAGTTTTCGTCCAAGACCTTTTTTCTTTTCGATTAATAAAACTGATTCATTTTTTTCACTTGCAGCAACTGCAGCCATAGCCCCACTAGGGCCGCCTCCGATAACAATTGTTTGATACATAATGATAACCTCCACACTTTTTTATCTTAATTATTGTAAATGGAATAGGATGACAGAGCTTAAGATAATAATTATAATATAAAACTTGGCAAATAATATTAAAATTGAAGTTGAGAGTCTTTTAAAGTCATATCGATTTTAATTAAAGTTATCTTTATAGGACAAACAACTATTATTTTGTGATATATTTTAAAGTAATGCAAGATAATGTGTTTAACAGTAAAAATAGAACTGACAAGCATTAATAATTATTAAGATAGGAAGATAGGTTATGAGTGAAAGTAAAGAAATGGTTCGTGGAACCTTTTTAATTACAATAAGTATTTTAATTACAAAAGTATTAGGTGTCTTATTTATTATTCCGTTTACTGCTTTAATAGGTGGACAAGCCAACATGGCACCTTTTACTTATGCTTATGCACCATACAATATAGCTATAGCTATAGCAACAGCAGGTGTTCCGCTTGCCGCGTCAAAATATGTTGCTAAATATAATGCACTGGGTGCATATAAGGTCAGTCAGAAGTTTTATAAATCAAGTTTTGTAGTCATGAGTATTACTGGTATTGTAGGTTTCCTAGTTTTATATTTATTAGCACCATACATAGCCGAACTAACTTTATCACGTAATACTCATGGTAAGAATGGGTGGACAGTTGCTGATATCACTTGGATTATTAGAATAATAAGTATGGTAGTTATATTTATTCCAGTTCTCGCAACTTGGAGAGGTATATTTCAAGGATACAAATCGATGGGACCTACTGCAGTATCAGAAGTTACAGAACAAATTGCAAGAATTGTATTTATTTTAGTAGGTAGTTATTTAACGCTCAATGTATTTGGAGGTACAGTTCTTCAGGCAAATGGTATTGCAACGTTTGCAGCGGCAATAGGTGCAATCACAGGAATACTTACATTATGGTATTACTGGATTAAAAGAAGAAATAATATTAAAAAAATGGTCGACTCAGATACAGCAAATTTAAATGTTTCATACGGGAAAATGTACAAAGAAATTATTGCTTATAGCATTCCATTTGTCATAGTAAGTTTGAATTTTCCACTATTTAATTTGGTTGATCAGTTTACTCATAATGGTGCGCTTAACCTTGTAGGTGTCAAACCTGGTTTGCAAGATATATTCTTTAACATGTTAAACATGTCTACAAACAAAATTGTAATGATTCCAACATCATTAAGTGCTGGATTTGCTGTCAGTTTAATACCATTTATAACTAAAACCTATGAAGAAGGTAGATATGCAGAGATGCATCGACAAATTAGAACTTCGATTGGAGTTTTAATGTTCATTACTGTTCCAGCTAGTATTGGGATCATGGCATTAGCGCAACCTTTATTCACAGTATTTTATGGTTTTGATCCAGTTGTTCACGGTCACGATCCAAATTTCGATGGAAGTAGATTATTATTTTACTATGCTCCTGTTGCAATTTTAATTTCATTATTAAGTGTTACAGCATCAATGTTACAGGGTATCGATAAACAAAAATTAACGGTTTTTGTTATTTTAGGATCTGTTTTAATTAAATTAATTCTCAATTATCCTTTAATTATGTTATTACATACACCTGGCGCTGTATTAAGTACAGCAATAGCTTTATTATTTGCAATTTGTTGCAATTTCTATATTCTTAAAAAATACGCAAACTTTAAATTTAGTTACAGTTGGATACATCTAGCTAAGATTATTCTAATTTCAATCATCATGATGATTGGGGTTGAGGTGATTTTCTTCATTTTAAGATTATTCTTGGAACCAACTAGATTTAATTACTTGATTATTGTTGCAATTGGTGTCATTGTAGGAGCAATCATTTATGGAGGTATTACAATCAAGACTAAATTAGCTGATGAATTTTTAGGTGATATTCCCGCTAAAATAAGACGTAAAGTGAAGATATTGCGATGAGATTAGATAAATTTCTAGCTAATATGGGCGTTGGAACGCGATCAGAAGTTAAACAGTTACTCAAAAAAGGAGCTGTTAAGGTCAACCAAAATAAAGTTAAGTCACCTAAACTTCATGTTAATCCTAATTCTGATGAGATAATGGTAAATGATGAAGTAGTAAGTTATATTGACAAAGTGTATATCATGTTAAACAAACCAAAAGGTTATATTTCAGCTACAGAGGATGAGTTGCATCCTACTATTATTGATTTGATACCTGAATACGCACATTTAAATATTTTTCCGGTCGGACGTTTGGACAAAGATACAGAAGGATTACTCCTAGTTACAAATGATGGGCAGTTTAATCATGAAGTAATGAATCCCAATAAGCATGTTTCAAAGACTTATGAAGTCTATTCAAAACACCCAATAACTCAATTTGATATTGATGAATTTAAATCCGGAATAGAATTATCAGATGGAAAATTAAAGCCTGCAATTTTAAAGAAAGTTGATGATTATGTATCACATGTCACCATTTACGAAGGAAAATATCATCAAGTTAAAAGAATGTTTCATAGTATCGAAAATGAGGTATTAGAATTGAAACGCATAAAGATTGCTGAACTAGAACTAGACCATAATTTAGATTTAGGTAGTTATCGTTTGTTAACACAATTGGATTTTGATAACCTTAAAAACTAACAAAGGAGAGATGTAAAATGGGAAAAAGTACTAATTTATTTAAAGTTGCATTAGGCATTGGTGGTGCTATTACTGCTGTAGCATTATCACGTAAAGAAAGTCGAGATAAACTTAAACAAGAATATAATAAATATAAAGAAGATCCTGAATTATATAAATCTAGCGCTAAAGATTTAGCAACTCAAATAAGTAATAAAGCTAATGAAACAATTCAAGAAGTTAAGAAGAACCCTAAAGACTATGTTGAACGTATCAAAAGTAATCCTAAAGAATTTTTAGAAGAAGAAAAGTCTAAAATTATTGGCAAAAATGATCAGACTCAAGATGATATCGAAGAAGGAAAATTCGATGCTGAAGGTGGCGCAACTGCCAATAATAATTTAAGAGTTGTTACTGAAGATGACTTAAAAAATAATAAAAATGCATTACAAGATAAAAAAGAATAGTTATACATTTTAACTTTAGTGGAACAGAATTTGAATTCGTTGTTCCATAGCGATAACAAGGATTAGTTTTAAACATAAGTGTTATAAGTTTATTTTCAATCCGTTTATCGATTGTTAAGAATAAGAGAAGTCTAGGACATTAACTTGTACCTAGGCTTTTTTATATTTTTTAAACTATAAGTTAATCTTTTAGTCGCAACTTATTAATAAAAATTAAGTTATTTTTCTGACATCTTACTGTAGTTTCTTTTAAACATCATGTAAAATGGAACATAACTTAGAAAAAAGGAAGTTGATCTCGAATGTGGAAAGAAAAGGTTCTAGAGTACGAAAATCAAATGATTGAAGATCTTAAAGGCTTACTATCTATAGAAAGCATCAGAGATGATTCTAAAGCCACAGCTGATGCACCTGTGGGACCAGGACCGAGAGAAGCTCTTGATTACATGTACAAGCTAGGTAAAAGAGATGGTTTTTCAGCGCATGATGTTGATCATATAGCTGGTAGAATTGAAGCTGGTAAAGGAGAAGAGGTATTAGGTATTTTATGCCATGTCGATGTAGTACCGGCAGGCGATGGATGGGATTCAAATCCATTCCAACCAGTAGTGACAGACAATGCAATTATAGCCAGAGGGACACTGGATGATAAAGGACCAACCATTGCTGCCTATTATGCAGTTAAAATTTTAAATGAGATGAAGGTAGATTGGAAAAAACGTATACACATTATTATCGGAACTGATGAGGAATCAGATTGGAAATGTACAGACAGATATTTCAAAACAGAAGAAATGCCTGCCTTAGGTTTTGCACCAGATGCAGAATTCCCAGCTATACATGGTGAAAAGGGTATAACAACCTTTGATTTAGTACAAAATGAAGTGACGGAAGATACAGATGAACCTGACTATGAGTTATTAAAATTTGAATCTGGTCAAAGATACAATATGGTTCCTGATTACGCTAAAGCAGAAGTGCTCGTCAAAGAAAATATGACAGATGTCATTCAAAACTTTGAAAACTTTTTACAACAAAATCAACTGCAGGGTGAAAGTACAGTTGACAGTGGTATTTTAATATTAACAGTTGAAGGTAAAGCAGTTCATGGCATGGATCCATCTTTAGGTGTTAATGCAGGATTGTTTTTACTGAAATTTTTAGCAAGTCTTAATCTAAATAAAAGCGCAAAAGATTTCGTAGAATTCAATGAGCGATACTTATTTGAATCTCACTTTGGTGAAAAAATGGGTATGAAGTTCCATACTGATATTATGGGAGATGTCACTACTAATATCGGGGTTATCAGTTATGATAAAGAAAAAGCAGGCCGTTATGGTGTTAATCTAAGATATCCCGAAGGATTTAAATTTGAAGACGCAATTGAAAGATTTAGAAGCGAAATTAATGAACTAGGTTTTAGCTTAGAATTTGGTAAAGTTCAAAAAACGCATTATGTTGATAAAAATGACCCATTTGTAAAAACACTTGTAAACGCATATAGAAATCAAACAGGTGATATGACTGAACCATATACGATTGGTGGAGGAACATATGCGAGAAATTTAGATAAGGGTGTCGCATTTGGTGCGATGTTTGCAGATTCAGAAGATTTAATGCATCAAAAAAATGAGTATATAACTAAAAAGCAATTGATCAATGCAACAAGTATTTATTTAGAAGCTATTTACGCTTTATGTGTGGAGGATTAATTTATGACAAAAGTTTTTATAAATGGTGAATTTGTTAATGAAGAGGATGCTAAGGTTTCATACGAAGATCGAGGATACGTGTTTGGGGACGGAATCTATGAATATATCCGTGCATATGATGGGAAATTGTTTACCGTTAAAGAACATTTTGAAAGATTTTTAAGAAGTGCTGAAGAAATAGGTCTAGATTTAAATTTTACTATCGAGGAATTAATTGAATTAGTACGTCGATTATTAAAAGAAAATAACGTTGTGAATGGCGGTATTTATATACAAGCTACCCGTGGTGCTGCTCCTCGAAATCATTCATTTCCAACACCACCTGTAAAACCTGTTATTATGGCGTTTACGAAAAGTTATGATAGACCTTATGAAGAATTAGAACAAGGTGTTTATGCCATTACAACTGAAGATATTAGATGGTTACGTTGTGATATTAAAAGTTTAAATTTATTAGGTAATGTATTAGCTAAAGAATATGCTGTTAAATATAATGCTGCAGAGGCTATACAACACCGAAGTGATATTGTCACTGAGGGTGCATCTAGTAATGTTTACGCAATTAAAGATGGAGTAATATACACGCATCCTGTCAATAATTTTATATTGAACGGAATTACTCGCCGTGTCATAAAGTGGATAGCAGAGGATGAACAAATACCATTCAAAGAAGAAACATTTACAGTAGAATTTCTTAAAAATGCTGATGAAGTTATCATTTCTAGTACTTCTGCAGAAGTTATGCCAATTACAAAAATTGATGGTGAAAATGTTAAAGATGGACAAGTTGGTACTATAACACGCCAATTACAACAAGGATTTGAAAAGTATATTCAATCACATAGTATTTAGAATTTTTAAATTTATAGTTTGAGGATGAAAATTTAAAATAATTGTCTTATTTCACCGAAAATCTGATCTGATAATGTGTTATAATTTATAATAAAGCGATTTAGAAATCAAAGAGACATTAGACTAGTAAAATGTATCTTTTTGTTTCTGATTTTTAGTTGAAATGTAACCCTAAAAATTATAAAATCTTTTATGAGTGATAAATTATGAACGGACTTAAATAAGTCGAATTAAGATGGGACTAAATATTGACTTAAATAGCTCACATAAACTGTTAACAAATTAAATGTAAAGCGTAAAAAACAAACGCTTTGTAAAAATTAGAATATATGGCTCAGAAAAACTATTTCTTGAGCCATTTTCTAGTTGAAAGTGAGGTGAACGTGTTGGAGCAGTTTTATCAGTTAGGGTGGACACTTGATTCAGCAGGAGGTGCTTCTGGTGAAGCATATATGGCTGAACAAGATGGACAAAAATTATTTTTAAAACGCAATTCAAATCCTTTTATTGCTGCGCTATCTGCAGAAGGTATTGTACCTAAACTTGTTTGGACGAAACGTATTGAAACAGGTGAAGTAGTAACAGCTCAGCATTGGAAAAATGGTAGAGAATTAAATGAAGATGAAATGAATCAAACCAGAGTTGCTGAACTACTACATAAAATTCATGGTTCAAGACCTTTATTAACAATGTTAAAGCGTATGGAGATGGAACCTATTACGCCTGAAATTATGTTGAATAAAATTAACGCATCACTTTCAAGAGAAGTTTTAACGCATCATGTTGTGAGAAGAGCTTTAACCTATCTTGAAGATCATATACCGAATTTAGACGCACGTTTCTTTACTGTTGTACATGGAGATGTTAATCATAACAACTGGTTATTATCAGATCGTGATGAACTTTACCTTGTGGATTGGGAAGGTGCAATGATTGCAGACCCAGCGATTGACATTGGTATGCTGCTTTACAATTACGTTCCTCAAAACAAATGGTCTCAGTGGTTTAAAACTTATGGCGTTGAAGAAAGTGTCAATTTGAATAAACGTATGAAATGGTACACAGTTATTCAAGCAATTGGTCTCATTCAGTGGTATGAAGAACAAAAACGCTATAAAGATATGAATACATGGCTGAAATTTTTAAATGAAGTAATGAATAGTAACTTATTTATATAAGGAGTAATTAATGATGAGAGTTCGTTACAAACCGTGGGCCGAAGATTATTTAAAGAACCATCCTGATTTAGTAGACATGGACGGTGCTCACGCTGGTAAAATGTCTGAGTGGTTCGAAAAAGAACAACCGATTTATATTGAAATTGGTTCAGGAATGGGACAATTTATAACAACATTAGCAGCACAATATCCAGAGATTAATTTTGTATCAATGGAACGTGAAAAAAGTGTGATGTACAAAGTTCTTGATAAAACTAAAGAGGTGGGCCTAAAAAATTTAAAAATGATTTGTAATGATGCTATTGAGCTTAATGAGTATTTTCAAGATAATGAAATATCTAGAATTTACTTAAATTTTTCAGATCCTTGGCCTAAAAAGCGTCATGCAAAAAGACGTCTAACGTATCATACATACCTTGCATTATATAAACAAATACTTAAAGATGACGGTGAAATTCATTTTAAAACTGATAATCGTGGTTTGTTCGCATTTAGTATAGAAAGTATGTCGCAATTTGGAATGTATTTTACTAAAATGAATTTAAATTTACACGATGAAGATGATGAAGATAATATTGTGACAGAATATGAGAAGAAATTCTCTGAAAAGGGATCTCGTATTTATCGAATGGAAGCTAAATTTCATAAATGTTTTGAATAGAATAAGTAACTTATGATTAATATCAAACCAACTTTTATGTTTAAAATTATCATGAAAGTTGGTTTTTTTACAAAAAGCCCCAAATGATTTTAAATATAAATTCATTTGGGGCGAAGTTATTGTGATAGGGTTTTGTTATTATATAATATCAATTTTGACTCAGAGTTCAATAATGTCAATAATTTGTCCTGACACAGCATCTGCATAAAACTCATAATTAATAAGATGGTCATTTTTTAATACTGTGATGCCACCTTGGTATATTGGTTGGTTCTGATTTATATTTTCTAAAACAATTGGTTCTTGCACAATATAGGAACCTTTTACTTCTCTAAAATAAGTTTTGACTTCATTAAGTAATAATTCGGCGTTATACAGTTTTTTCTTCGTCAAAAAAATGAGAGAAAAGATTAATATTAAAAAAGCTGTAGAAAAAAACAATATGGTTATTTTTTTAAAATTAACTGACTTCATCACAAATTCTCCTCTTACATAATTCATATCATTAGTTTACCATATTGAAGATGATATAATTAAGCATAAGGAGTGAGAATTTATATGACTATTGATAACTCAAAAACATTGGAACGAATTAAAATATTAACAGAACTTCATGGAGCACCCGGTTTTGAAGATGAAGTGAGAAGTTATATGAAGAGTGAAATGGAACCGTTCGTGGATAAGTTTATTCAAAATAAGATGGGTGGTTTCTATGGAATAAAAAAATCAAATAAAGAAAACGCACCTCGAGTTATGATAGCAGCACATATGGATGAAATAGGTTTTATGATTACTCATATTAATGATAATGGAATGATTCAATTTACAAATTTAGGTGGCGTAGCTAATGATATTTGGCAAGGGCAAAGGTTAAAGATAAAAAATAGGTGCGGTAAAGAAATTATCGGAGTAGTTGCTAATATTCCTAAACATTTTAGAACAGGAAATGAAAGCATACCTCAAATCAAAGATTTAATGTTAGATATTGGTGCCTCTTCATCAGAAGAAGTACGCAATCGGGGTGTGGAGGTTGGTGATACAATAGTTCCTCACACAATAATGACTCAGTTGTCAAAAAACAGATACAGCGCGAAAGCCTGGGACAATAGATATGGTTGTGTCTTAGCTATTGAGATATTAGAATTATTAAAAGACGTTCAACTAGATGTTGATTTATATGTTGGTGCCAATGTACAAGAAGAAGTTGGTCTTAGAGGAGCTAAAGCTGCCGCAAAGCAAATTGATCCTGATATTGCATTCGTTGTCGATTGTTCCCCTGCAAATGATATCAAAGGTAAACAACAACTTTCTGGTATGTTAGGGGAGGGGACTTTAATTCGTATCAAAGATGGTACTATGATACTTAAACCAATATTTAGAGATTATCTCCTTAAGCTAGCACAAGAAAATCAGATTGCATATCAATATTATATATCACCTGGTGGTACAGATGGTGGGGAGATTCATAAAGCGAATGAAGGTATACCAACAGCTGTTATTGGAGTGTGTGCACGCTATATTCATAGTACAGATGCGGTGTTTGATATTAGAGATTATTTTGCTGCACGTCACTTGTTAAAAGAAAGTATTATTCATTTAACAAGTGAACAAATTCAACAATTACAATATGGAAAGGAAATTTGACATTTATGATTAAACTTGAATCAGAACAACAATTTGAAGAATTAAAAAAAGGGTATACAGTATTTGAATTCACTGCTGAATGGTGTCCAGATTGTAAGGTGATTGAACCGGATTTACCTAAATTAGAGAAAAAATACAGTCAATTACAATTTGTGTCTGTAGATAGAGATCAATTTATAGATATTTGTGTTCAAAATGATATTTTAGGTATTCCTAGTTTTCTTATCTTTAAAGAAGGTCAACTTTTAGGAAGTTATATAGGTAAAGAGAGAAAATCAATTGATCAAATTGATCAATTTTTATCTCAACACATTTAATAATTAGTCAGAAAATGACTCAGCAAATCTACATTAATTTATAATAACAAATTAATGTGATTATCTGAGTTTTTTCTGTTAACTCAACATTATTTATTGTAAACTGTAAAAAGGTGCGAAAATAGGGAGTGTTAATAATGAATGTCTTCCAAATGAGAGATAAATTGAAAGCGCGTTTAAAACAATTAGACGTAGAATTCAAGTTTGATAGAGAAGAAGAAACGTTACGTATTGTAAGAATTGACAATCACAAAGGTGTAACGATTAAACTTAACGCTATCGTCGCAAAATACGAAGAACAAAAAGAAAAGATTATAGATGAAATTTGTTATTATGTCGAGGAAGCAATCGCTCAGATGGGTGATGAAGAGATAAATAATGTTGAGGACATACAAATTATGCCGGTTATAAGAGCTACAAGTTTCGATAAAGAAACTAAAGAAGGTCATGCATTTGTGTTAACAGAACATACTGCTGAAACTAATATATATTACGCTCTTGATTTAGGAAAATCTTATCGGCTAATAGATGAAAATATGTTACAAACATTAAATTTAACTGCTCAACAAGTGAAAGAAATGTCACTATTTAATGTTCGTAAGTTAGAGTGTCGCTATAGTACGGATGAAGTTAAAGGTAATATTTTTTACTTTATCAACACAAATGATGGATATGATGCAAGTCGTATTTTAAATACTTCCTTTTTAAATCATATTCAACACCAATGTGAAGGTGAAATGCTTGTTGGTGTGCCACATCAAGATGTATTAATTCTTGCGGATATTAGAAATAAAACAGGTTATGATGTTATGGCTCATTTGACTATGGAATTCTTTACTAAAGGACTTGTTCCGATTACTTCTTTATCATTTGGTTATGATAACGGATATCTAGAGCCAATATTTATTTTGGGAAAAAATAATAAACAAAAAAGAGACCCTAACGTTATTCAACGTTTAGAAGCTAACAGAAAAAAATTCAAAAAAGATTAATGAAAGAAATGGAGTTTTATGAATGAACTTATTTTACAATCCTAAAGGTGTTGGAGATGTTGCATTTATTCAAATTGAACCTTCAGTTGGCCCTTTTGAATATGAGCAAAAACAGAATGTGGTAGAAATAAAAAAAGAAAATAAGGTCGTAGGTTATAATATATTTCGTGTGTCTAACAATGTGACAATAAATGATAATGGACATATTAAACTAACTACTGAATTAATCAAAGATTTCCAACAACTAATTACTGAAGCAGGTTTTGATTATCAACTTGATACTGATGTATCGCCTAAATTTGTAGTGGGTTACGTAGAAACTAAAGAAAAACACCCTAATGCAGACAAACTAAGTGTGTTAAATGTAAATGTTGGTACTGAAAAACTTCAAATTGTTTGTGGGGCTCCAAATGTAGAATCTGGTCAGAAGGTTGTTGTTGCAAAAGTTGGAGCCGTTATGCCAAGTGGCATGGTAATCAAAGATGCCCAATTACGTGGGGTGGATTCTAGTGGTATGATTTGCTCAATGAAAGAATTAAATTTGCCTAATGCTCCTAAAGAAAAAGGAATTATGGTACTTAATGATGACTATGATATTGGTCAGGCATTTTTTGAATAATTAAGAAAGGTAGTGTAATTATGAGCTGGTTTGATAAATTATTTGGCGATGACAACGGTTCGAATGACGATTTGTTACGCAAAAATAAAAATAGACGTCAGTCTCAGCAATCAAAACAAAATAATCAAGACTCATTACTGCCTCAAAATAATGATATTTATAGTCGACCAAGAGGTAAATTTAGATTCCCTATACAAGTTTCTGAAAATGAATATACGCAAAAAAATGAAAGTTATAATGAACATAGCCAAGAAGAAACAAATGATACGATGAGTTCATATAACCAGCATGATAACCTTGATTTTGATTCTTCTGGTAAAAGACATCGACGCCGTCGCCAAGCGTATTCAAAACACAATCAATCTAAGATTACACAGCAAAAGCAATTTGCAGATAATAATTATACAAATAATAACAGTGTTTTTAATCAAAACGACAATCAGAAATCTTCACAACAACGCAAATCAATACAATCTGAAAATATTAAAAACAAAGCAAACACTAAGAATACGTCGACATCTCCTGAATTTACATATTTAAATCATAGTTTTAAATCAAGTGAGGTACCCTCAGCGATTTTTGGTACAAAAAAACGAAGACCGATTGAAAATGGTGTCATACCACCAGAACATAAGGAATTAAATGATAAAGAGATTGTTCAAAAGGATGAAGTCTCACATTCAACGAAATCAATAGATGCGTCAATAAATGTTTCTAATACTAACGATGATAATGTTGAAAAAAATAAACAGAAAAAACAACAAACAACTGCTCAAACTGAGTCATCATCAGAAAATATTCATAATGTTGAAAAGTCCAATTATCAAACTACTAAGCGTAAAACACCAAATTACTCTAAAGTAGATAATACGATTAATATTGAAAACATCTATGCTTCACAAATTGTAGAAGAAATCAGAAGAGAAAGAGAACGTAAAGTTCTTCAGAAACGACGTTTTAAGAAAGCCTTACAACAAAAACGTCAACAAAATCAACAGTCAGAAGAAGATTCAATTCAAAAAGCTATTGATGAAATGTATGCGAAGCAAGCCCAACATTATACAGGCGAAAGTTCATTGGATTTAGAAAATGAAAGCAATCAAGATTCGTCACCTAATAGCCTTGAGAAACAAACAAACAGCAGCGACATAGACAATAAAGAAGCGAAAAATAATGCACCTTCATTTAACTACGAAGAAATTGACTTAGATGCGACATCAGATGTATATAAAGTTAATGAAGAAGAAACTGAATCTAAAATTGATGAAGATTTAGTATCGTCTAATCATTATCATTCTAATGATGATTCGGAAGTAGAAGATGCCGAATATCACGAATTAGATGATAACCGACAACAAAACCAAAGTAAGTCCCAAGAGGATATAATTAGTTCAGAATCAATTAATTCAAATATGTATGATAATGCAATCAGTGCAAGTGTAGATAATGACACTGAAAGAGCTAAACCAAATGAGGATAAAAATGATACAGAAATTACACACTTAGATGAAACAACAAGTGCAAAAGTTAGTGACGAGAAGACTAAATCTAATACAAACAATGATTTAGAACAAGATAAGAATGTAAAATTAAAAAATGTAAATTCATCAAAATCTTCAAATTCTGATACAGTTCAAACAAGAAAACAACGTTTTGGTGGTAGTAGACCGTTTAATGTTTTAATGACACCGTCAGATAAAAAGAGAATGATGGATCAAAAACACAAAAAAATAAGTGTTCCAGAGCTTACACCTGAAAAAAAAGCGAATGCAAATCATAGAAAAGACAGGGAATCTAATAAATCTGAAGAATTTAAACAAATCAATACTAATAGAAAAACGGATACTAATAGTAATGAAGCTAATGTCATTGAGCATGATATTAATTCAGCAAGTGATAATCGCGTACATGAAACATCATCCAAACAACACGATGAGCAAATACAAAAGCTACAAGATGATTTTCATTTTGAGAACCCAAACCATGCTAAAACTAACATTTCAAATGAAACTGGCAATCAAAGTAATATAAGTCATTCAAAACGGTCGCAATATTCAACAAATGAAAGTGAAAATATTGATACACAAACTTCAAATTCAAGTACATCAAATCAAAATTTTCAACGTATTCGTAAAGGACCGAATATTAAATTGCCGAGCTATCAATTATTGGAAGAACCAGAACCACATGAAAAAGATCAAGATTGGATAGATAATAAAAAGCAAGAATTAAATGACGCATTATATTATTTTAACGTGCCTGCGGAAGTGAAAAATGTAACAGAAGGACCGAGTGTTACTCGATTCGAATTATCTGTTGAAAAAGGTGTTAAAGTATCAAGAATCACTGCATTACAAGATGATATAAAAATGGCTTTAGCTGCTAAAGATATTAGAATTGAAGCACCAATTCCAGGTACAAGTTTAGTAGGTATTGAAGTGCCAAATCAAAATCCTACTAAAGTGAATTTAAGGTCAATTATTGAATCTCCTAAATTTAAAAATACAGAGTCCAAACTTACGGTTGCAATGGGATATCGAATTAATAATGAACCCTTATTGATGGATATCGCTAAAACGCCTCATGCACTTATCGCTGGTGCTACAGGGTCAGGCAAATCAGTATGTATCAATAGTATCTTAATGTCTTTACTTTATAAAAATCATCCAGAAGAATTGCGTTTATTACTCATTGATCCGAAAATGGTAGAACTTGCACCGTATAACGATTTACCACATCTTGTATCACCCGTAATAACAGATGTAAAAGCAGCTACACAAAGTTTAAAATGGGCTGTTGAAGAAATGGAAAAACGTTATAAATTGTTTGCTCAATATCATGTCAGAAATATTACTGCTTTCAATAAAAAAGCACCTTATGAGCAAAGAATGCCTAAAATTGTTATAGTTATTGATGAGTTAGCTGATCTCATGATGATGGCACCACAAGATGTAGAACAATCTATTGCACGTATAGCTCAAAAAGCTCGAGCTTGTGGTATCCATATGTTAGTTGCTACACAACGACCATCAGTGAATGTAATCACTGGTCTTATTAAAGCTAATATACCTACTAGAATTGCATTTATGGTTTCATCGAGTGTTGATTCTAGAACGATTTTAGATAGTGGCGGCGCTGAAAGATTATTAGGTTATGGTGATATGCTTTATCTAGGTAGCGGTATGAATAAACCTATACGTGTTCAAGGTACATTTGTTTCAGATGACGAAATAGATGAAGTTGTTGACTTTATTAAGCAACAGCGTGATCCTGAATATTTATTTGAAGAAAAAGAACTATTAAAGAAAACACAAACTCAAGCACAAGACGATTTATTTGATTATGTATGTGAGTTTATGGTTGAAGAGGGACATATTTCTACTTCTCTTATCCAAAGACATTTCCAAATTGGTTATAACAGAGCGGCAAGAATTATCGATCAGCTAGAACAATTAGGATATATTTCAGGTGCTAATGGTTCTAAACCAAGGGATGTTTATATTACAGAAGCGGATTTAAATAAAGAATAAAATGAGTAAGGAGTATTGAAATGACACACTATCATTTTGTCGGAATTAAAGGCTCAGGCATGAGTTCATTAGCACAAATCATGCATGACCTTGGTCATGAAGTACAAGGTTCAGACATAGAATCTTACGTTTTTACAGAAGTTGCCTTAAGAAATAAAGGGATAAAAATCTTACCCTTTGACGCAAATAATATTACAAAAGAAATGGTTGTCATCCAAGGTAATGCATTTCCTGATAATCATGAAGAAATTGTTAAAGCACATGAATTAAAGCTTGATGTCATTAAGTATCATGACTTTCTTGGTCATGTTATAAATCAATATACATCTGTTGCTGTTACAGGTGCACACGGTAAAACGTCTACAACTGGTTTGTTATCACATGTGATGAATGGAGATAAAAAGACCTCATTCCTAATCGGTGATGGTACAGGTATGGGACTACCAGGAAGTGACTATTTTGCTTTTGAGGCTTGTGAATACCGTAGGCACTTCTTAAGTTATCATCCTGATTATGCAATTATGACTAATATTGATTTTGACCATCCAGATTATTTTAAAAATATCGATGATGTTTATGATGCATTCCAACATATGGCGTTAAATGTTAAAAAAGGAATTATTGCTTGGGGTGATGATGAATATTTACGTAAATTAGATGTGGATATTCCGGTTTATTATTATGGCTTTAAAGAAACAGATGACATCTATGCTAAAAATATTCAAATTACTGAAAAGGGTACGCAATTTGATGTATATATTCAAGGTGAATTTTATGATCAATTCTTATCCCCACAATTTGGAAATCACAACATTCTAAACGCACTTGCTGTAATAGCAATTAGTTATTTAGAAGACATGAATGTAGAGAATATTAAAGAAGCCCTGATAACATTTGGTGGTGTAAAACGTCGTTTTAATGAAACAAAAGTATCAAATCAAGTATTAGTAGACGATTATGCACACCATCCAAGAGAAATTAGTGCTACAATTGAGACAGCGCGAAAAAAATATCCACAAAAAGATGTTGTTGCCGTTTTTCAACCACATACGTTCTCAAGAACTCAAGCATTTTTAAACGAATTTGCTGAGAGTTTAAGTAAGGCAGACCAAGTATTTTTATGTGAAATATTCGGTTCAATAAGAGAAAATACGGGAGATTTAACTATAAAAGATTTAATCAATCGTATTGACGGCTCGACGCTTATAGATGAAAATAGTATTGACGTATTAGAAAAATTTGATAACGCTGTAATTTTATTTATGGGCGCAGGTGACATTCAAAAGTTACTAAAAGCTTATTTTGAAAAATTAGGCGTAAAAAATGATTTTTAATATGTTTATATAAAAGCATCATGGGTATTAAATATTAATGACTTTTATTTTATGGTAATTAGGAGGCGTTTTTAATGGATTGGATTTTACCAATTGCAGGAATCATCGCTGCGATAGCGTTTTTAATTCTATGTATCGGTATCGTCGTGGTACTTATTTCTGTTAAAAAGAATTTAGACTATGTGGCTAAAACACTGGATGGTGTTGAAGGCCAAGTTCAAGGTATTACTCGTGAAACTACTGATTTACTTCATAAAGTGAATCGCTTAACTGAAGATATTCAAGGTAAAGTTGATCGTTTAAATTCTGTAGTTGATGCTGTTAAGGGCATTGGAGACTCAGTACAAAACTTAAATGGATCTGTAGATAGAGTTACAAACTCAATTACGCACAATATTTCTCAAAATGAAGATAAAATTTCTCAAGTTGTACAGTGGTCAAATGTTGCAATGGAGATTGCTGACAAATGGCAAAACAGATACAATCGTAGAGGAAGTGCAAACTACAAAACAAACACTGTAGCAGATGATGCAAATCATAGCTACAATTCTCGTGTTAATAAATAATTAATACTATTTAATGACAAATGCACTTAAATGAGGCTTTTACTTATTTAAGTGCTTTTGTTTTAGGAGGAAAGTTTATGGAACATTATAATCGTGATAATTTCGAGAAAAGCCATACAAGCGAAGAATTGTATCATCGCTCATCTCGTTCACAATCTAACTCATTGAAACGTAAGGATTTCGTAGTTAGTTTCATAGCAAGTGCGATAGTAGGTTCTGCTGTTGGATTGTACTATAAAAATAAAATATATAAAAAAACGGATGAATTGAAAGAAAAAGAACAAGATTTACGCAGTAAAGTTGAAGACTATAAACAACGAGCGGAAGATACAATGTTTTCTGTTAAATCTAAAGTTGAGCAATTAAAAAATGATTCCAAAGATAATATACATGCAGATGAATTACAAGCTCAAAAAGCTGCGATACAACGCGAAACGCATTTAGCGGATGAATCACCGGAAGCTCAGGCAATTCAAGAAGCAAAAAAAGAAACAAAAAAAGCGGATGGTGTGAGACCATCAGCAACAGAATTAGCAGCTCAACAAAATGCGATACAACGCGAAACGCATTTAGCGGATGAATCACCAGAAGCTCAGGCCATTCAAGAAGCTAAAAGTGAAGTTGATTCAAACAATAAAACATCTATGACACACATAGATAGTGAGAAAGAACCTTCTGCTGAAGAAATTGCAATTGCTCAAACGGCAGTTAAAGAAGAAGCACGTAGCCATAATTTAGCAAACCCATCTGCAAGTGTAGAAGATACTAAAAGTAAGTCAGAAACTGAAACAGAAAAATTAGCTGCAGCGGCAAAAGCAAAAAGAGATAAAATAAATAACAATAATAAAGTTGCTAGTAACACGAAAAACCTAATGCAAGAAGAATCTATAAAACATTCAAATAACTCTGATGTTCCAAATCTTGTAACTAATTTAAATCAATCTCAAGCATCAGGTACTAATTTAGATGCTTATCGCTTAGCACAGGCAGCAAAAGAGAAAAAATCTAAGCTCACAAATGGTTCTAAAGAAACACAACTTACAGAATCATTGTTAAAAGAACCATCAATTGCGAAAGCTCAAACAAAATTGAAGCGTATCCCTACACTTATTACTGAATCTAAACAACATTCAAATAATCTACACATCCAAAAAAATGCGAATCAGACTAAGAACATTACAGCAACTAAAGAGGATTCCGAAGGTAAACAGCAACATACACCTAATCAAAACAAACGCAATAAACAACAAAAAGTAGAAAAAACTAGTAGCAAAATTGAAAAACGAACATTTAATGATTAATCTCGAGTTTTAAATATTCACAATGATAAAGAGTACAATGAAGTGTATTGAACATTATAAAAGTTATATTCTTTATCTACTTAACACGATTTATAAACTATTGTAATTATTATGTTAAATTTTAAATGTAAGTCATTAATTTAAGAGATTATTTCACTTTAATATTAGAAATTTAAATAATATCAGACATCTAGAGGTAGGACGACGAATTTATATTCAGTTCGTTCCTATCTCTTTTATCATTTTAATAATATTAGAATGTCATTATTTAATAAATTATTATTTACATAAATTTACAGAAGATTTAGTATTTTCTGTAAATTAACGCTTGAACTATAAATGTGAAATTGTTAAAATTAGATTTGAATATTTTTAATTTTATCGCTTTAAAGTAACATACTTTATGCGGAACTATATCTTAGAGGTGAGTAGAAATGACGAATAAACTAGAACAGTATAGAGAAGAAATTGTTTCCTTAAATGATCAAATATTAGAATTACTATCGAAGCGAGGAGAATTAGCACAGAAAATTGGTGAAGAAAAAATTAAGCAAGGTACACGAGTATATGATCCTCAGCGTGAAAAGGAAATGATTAATCAGCTATTAGATAAAAATAAAGGTCCATTTAACGACAATGTGATTAAGCAATTATTTAAAGAAATTTTTAAAGCCTCTACAGATTTACAAAAATCAGAAAATGAAAAACATCTTTATGTATCACGTAAATTGAAACCTGAAGATACGATTGTTAAATTTGATAATGGCGGAATCATTGGTGATGGTAATAAATCATTTGTATTTGGTCCTTGTTCTGTAGAATCACAAGAACAAGTTGATGCTGTAGCACAAGATTTGCAGGCTAAAGGTGAGAAATTTATTCGTGGTGGAGCGTTTAAGCCTAGAACTTCTCCTTATGATTTCCAAGGTCTTGGAGTAGAAGGTCTTAAAATTTTGAAAAATGTTAAAGATAAATATAACTTAAATGTAGTAAGTGAAATAGTTAATCCAAATGATTTCGAAATCGCTTCAGATTATTTGGATGTTTTCCAAATTGGTGCTAGAAACATGCAAAATTTTGAGTTGCTTAAAGAAGCTGGTCGTACAGACAAACCTATTTTATTGAAACGTGGTTTATCAGCAACGATAGAAGAATTTATCTATGCAGCTGAATATATTGCTTCACAAGGTAACCGAAATATTATTTTATGTGAGAGAGGTATTCGTACATACGAAAAAGCAACTAGAAATACATTAGATATCTCAGCTGTACCTATTTTAAAGCAAGGAACACATTTACCTGTTATGGTTGATGTAACGCATAGTACAGGTAGAAAAGATATTATGTTACCGACAGCGAAAGCGGCTTTAGCCGTTGGTGCTGATGGAGTTATGGCCGAAGTTCATCCAGATCCTTCTGTTGCTTTAAGTGATGCTGGTCAACAAATGGATCTTAATGAATTCAATCAATTTTATCATGAATTAAAACCACTTGCTGATATGTACAATTCGAAGAAACTGAAATAGTAGATCAATGTATCGTTATACAATTAAATAAGTAATAATTTCCCATAGTTCTATATATTTTGAGCTATGGGAAATTTTATTTATACCAACTCATTAATAAAAAATCACATAAAAAATATTAAATGTAACGAAGTTTTTAACAGAATTGTGACAAAAACATAAAATGATTTCACAAACTATACAAATATGATAAACTTTGAAAATGATATGAAAACACGTTATAATAACAAATAAAACGTTTACAAGGAGGAAATTATGACAGTTACAATATATGATGTAGCCCGAGAGGCCAGGGTATCAATGGCAACTGTTTCACGTGTAGTAAATGGAAACCAGAATGTTAAACCAGAAACACGTAATAAAGTAAATGAAGTCATTAAAAGGTTAAACTATCGACCTAACGCAGTTGCAAGAGGTCTTGCAAGTAAACGTACAACGACGGTCGGAGTTATTATTCCAGATATTTCAAATGTTTATTACTCTCAACTTGCAAGAGGTTTAGAAGATATTGCAACAATGTACAAATATCACTCAATTATCTCAAACTCAGATAATGATCCAGAAAAAGAAAAAGAAATTTTTAATAATTTATTAAGTAAACAAGTCGACGGAATTATTTTCTTAGGTGGAACTATTTCTGAAGAAATTAAAAGTCTTATTAATCAATCATCTGTACCAGTCGTAGTTTCTGGAACGGATGGTAAGGATGATCATATTGCATCTGTAAATATCGATTTTAAACAAGCAGCCGAAGAAGCAACACAATATCTTATAGAGAAGGGTGCTAAAACTTTTTCTTTAATAGGTGGAGAATATTCTATAAAGGCACAAGATGATGTCTTAGAGGGTCTTAAAAATGTTTTAAGTCAGCATCAACTAAAATTAGACGATACATTACATTTATCTGGCAATGAAAGTTACAAATCAGGTATAAAAACATTTGAACAATTACATTCGAATTTACCAGATGCTGTTCTTTGTATCAGTGATGAGCAAGCAATTGGTATATTGCATAGTGCACAAGATGCTGGTGTAAAAGTACCTGAAGACTTACAGATTATTAGCTTTAACAATACACGTTTAGTTGAAATGGTGAGACCACAGTTATCTAGTGTTATTCAACCATTGTATGATATTGGTGCTGTTGGAATGAGATTACTGACTAAATACATGAATGATGAAGAAATTGAAAATCCTAATGTCATATTGCCTCATAGAATAGAATATCGTGGGACAACTCAGTAAAAATAATGAGTGACATATAAGAAATCTAGATTAATGCTCTATAGTGAAAAAATATTTTCATTATAGAGTGTTTTTCATATTCTTTTATTGTATCTAAATCATTCAATTTTTCTATATAAATTCACTTTAACAGATATTACTAAGGAATAGCTTTGTAATTGTTTTTGTTATTACAATTAAATATTTAGTAATTTTATGGATGAATATGATTATCATATTATCAACGAATTACAAATTTTGTGATTCGTGTAACTTTTGCAAAAATTTCTTATGTATCCAGAATACGAATAGCATGAGTATTTCTTAAATAACGAACTTTTAGTACTAAATACATTAAAATATTCGACATTTAAATGTAAGTCGGTTATCATGATTCATATAACTCGTTAATTATTTATAATCAAGGGGCTGAATATTTTGGCACATTTATCAGATTTAGAAATAGCAAACTTATCAAAACTTAAACCAATAAGTGAAATTGCAAAAAAAGTAGGAATTACTGAGGATGCTTTAGAACCATACGGCCACTATAAAGCTAAAATAGATATTAATCAGATACAAGAACAGGAGAAAAAAGGGAAAGTCGTATTAGTAACTGCTATGAGCCCAACACCTGCTGGAGAAGGAAAATCCACAGTAACTGTAGGTTTAGCTGATGCATTTAACAAGTTGAATCATAATGTTACCGTTGCATTACGAGAACCTGCCTTAGGACCAACTTTTGGTATTAAAGGAGGCGCAACTGGTGGTGGTTATGCTCAAGTACTTCCTATGGAAGATATTAATTTACATTTTAATGGTGATTTTCATGCAATTACTACTGCAAACAATGCACTTTCTGCATTTATCGACAACCACCTACATCAAGGAAATGAATTAGGAATTGATCAAAGAAGAATTGAATGGAAACGTGTTTTAGATATGAATGATCGTGCGTTACGTCATGTTAACGTAGGATTAGGTGGTCCAACTCACGGAGTACCTAGAGAAGATGGTTTTAATATAACAGTTGCGTCAGAGATAATGGCCATTTTATGTCTAAGCCGAAATATCAAAGACTTAAAAGAAAAAATAAGTCGAATTACCATTGGTTATACACGTCATCACAAACCGATAACAGTTTCTGATTTGAAAGTAGAAGGTGCATTAACTTTAATACTTAAAGATGCGATTAAACCAAATTTGGTTCAAACAATTGAGGGAACTCCAGCTCTTGTTCACGGAGGCCCTTTTGCCAATATTGCTCATGGTTGTAACTCTATATTAGCAACTGAAACTGCTAGAAACTTATCAGATATTGTTGTTACAGAAGCAGGATTTGGTTCTGATTTAGGTGCCGAAAAGTTTATGAACATTAAAGCTCGCGAAGCAGGTTTCGATCCTTCAGCAGTTGTTGTTGTAGCAACAATTCGTGCTTTAAAAATGCATGGTGGTGTTGCAAAAGACCAACTTCAACATGAGAACATAGAGGCAGTTGAAGCGGGACTCGTTAATCTTGAAAGACATGTGAATAATATTAAAAAATACGGTGTCGAACCCATAGTAGCTTTAAATGTATTTATTCATGATACACCTTCTGAAACAGCGTGTGTGAAACAATGGGCTAAAGATAATCAAGTACGTATTGCTTTAACAGAAGTATGGGAAAAAGGTGGAGAAGGTGGAATTGAACTTGCTAACCAAGTATTCGATGTAATGCAGGAACCTCAAAACTTTAAGCCTTTATATGAGTTAAAACAACCACTCGAAGCTAAAATTGAAACGATTGTTAAAGAAATTTATGGAGGTTCAAAAGTAAATTTCAGTAGTAAAGCACAAAAGCAATTAAAGCAATTTAAAGAGAATGGCTGGGATGAATATCCGATTTGTATGGCTAAAACTCAATATTCATTTAGTGATGATCAGACATTGTTAGGTGCCCCAAATGATTTTGAAATAACAATTAGAGAACTTGAAGCTAAAACGGGCGCTGGATTCATCGTTGCATTAACTGGTGCTATAATGATTATGCCTGGTTTACCGAAGAAACCAGCTGCACTAAATATGGATGTTACTGATGATGGGAAAGCAATAGGTCTTTTCTAAGAAAATAAAAAAGAGAGTGAGTCAGTGTTGTTAATAAATATTGCTCGCTCTCTTTTCATTTCAAAAATTTTGAAAAATATATTTGATTTTTATTCGTCTTTCGATTGTTTCAGCAAGTGCTGTTTAATATTGTATTTTTCAGCATTTTTGTATTGTTGTTTAGAAATTTTTCCTTCAACACGCATACGTTTAAGTACGTATTGTTGACGTTTCATGCTCAATTTTAAAAGATGGTGAGGCTTTATTTTGCCATGTTCGTCATAAGGCGTATAGCCATATGGACTTTGCAGTAAGCCAATGAGATACGCTGATTGTGCAACATTCAAATCTTTTGCAGGTATACCAAACAGACTATATGAAGCGGAAGAAATACCAGTTATATTGGCACCGTTGTAGTCATGACCAAAAGGAACGATATTTAAATACGTATATATGATTTCATCTTTTGATAATAAAGTTTCGACCCGTGTAGCCAAGATAATTTCATTTGCTTTACGACTATAAGTTTTTTTGTTTGAGAGCACTTGATTTTTTACTAATTGTTGCGTGATCGTACTACCACCAGAAGATTGGTTTGAATTTGTGATATCTTGAAGCATCGCTCTTAAAAGTGCTTTAGGCATGATACCGTTATGTTTATAAAATAATGTATCTTCAGAGGCTGTAAGTGCATGTATAATATTTGAATTTACATGGTTCGGTCCAACTATAAGTGTATTTTGTGAATGATCATATTCTTCCAAAATTTGATTATTATGATTTATTAGCTCATCGCCAGGTATATTAAGGATTTTTGCTTTCAAATCTTTATCACTTATTGACGAAGCATCTTTAGTTAATTGTTGGAAGTAAAATACTAATGACAACAGTATGATAAAACCAATCAAAAAAAACACCAAAAAAATCATGACACATATATGTTTGACTTTTTTATATAAATGTTCAAATTTAGTATATTTATCTGTAGTTAGTATTTGATACTTGTTGAAATGCATTAGATACCTCCTAAAGTTAGATATAGTATACCACATCTTGAAATTTGACTTTTAAAATAATGTTAACTATAATAATATTCAATTCAATATGTTTTGAATATAAAGGACAAGTAACTTTTGAGAAAGCTTAAAGAGAACTAGTGGTGGCTGTGAACTAGTAGTTTCTTATTGGTGAATACACCTTGCTATTTTTATTATTCAACGTTTTATTAATGAACGTATCATTAAGAGAGATATTTATGAGTAACGAACTCTATCTAAGTATGGTGGTACCGTGCATAAGCACCCTTACATTTTTGTAGGGGCGCTTTTTAATAGGTTTGAATAAATCACTATATTTATTAAATATCTTTAACTTTTTTAATTTAAAAAATTAGGAGGATTTTATCAATGGCTAATGCTTTAATAGAAGATTTAAAATGGAGAGGGTTAATTTATCAACAAACAGATGAAGAAGGTATCGAAGAATTATTAAATAAGGAACAGGTCACTTTATATTGCGGTGCAGACCCTACAGCTGATAGTTTACATATTGGTCACTTGTTACCTTTTTTAACATTAAGACGATTCCAAGAACATGGGCATCGTCCTATCGTCTTAATTGGGGGAGGTACTGGTATGATAGGTGATCCTTCTGGAAAGTCTGAAGAGCGTGTGTTACAAACAGAATCACAAGTTGAAGCTAACGTCAAAGGCCTGTCTAATCAAATGCATCGGTTATTTGAATTTGACAGTGATAAAGGGGCACAATTAGTCAATAATAAAGATTGGCTTGGTCAAATTTCGTTGATTAGTTTTCTTAGAGATTATGGTAAACATGTAGGCGTTAACTATATGCTAGGAAAAGATTCTATTCAAACTCGTTTAGAACATGGTATCTCTTATACAGAATTTACTTATACGATTTTACAAGCTATTGATTTTGGTTATTTAAATCGTGAGTTAAATTGTAAAATTCAAGTAGGCGGTTCTGATCAATGGGGTAATATTACAAGTGGTATTGAATTAATGCGACGAATGTATGGACAAACTGAGGCATATGGACTAACAATCCCATTAGTAACTAAATCGGATGGGAAGAAATTTGGTAAATCAGAGTCTGGAGCTGTGTGGTTAGATCCTGAAAAGACAAGCCCATATGAATTTTATCAATTTTGGATTAATCAATCTGACGAAGACGTAATTAAATTCTTAAAATATTTTACTTTTTTAGAAAAAGAAGAAATTAATCGATTAGAACAATCAAAAAATGAAGCGCCTCACTTACGTGAAGCACAGAAAGCACTAGCTGAAAATGTGACGAAATTTATTCATGGAGAAGCAGCTTTAAAAGACGCTATACGCATTTCGAAAGCACTGTTTAGTGGAGATTTAAAATCGTTATCTGCTAAAGAACTTAAAGAAGGGTTTAAAGATGTACCTCAAGTAACGCTATCTACAACAACGACAAATATAATTGAAGCACTTATTGAAACAGGTATTGCTTCATCTAAACGTCAAGCTCGTGAAGATGTAAACAACGGTGCAATATATATTAATGGTGAACGTCAACAATCAGTAGATTATGAGTTAAGTAGTAAAGACCTCATTGAAGATGAAATTACAATAATTCGACGAGGAAAGAAAAAATATTTCATGGTTAATTACCAATCATAAATGACAAAAAATTATTTGATTATTTAACAATATTTTATGTATATTGTAAAAATTAAAAGATTTATTTAAAAAGGAATAACTATAAAAGTAAAACTCTGAGTATCTCTTACAATGAAGTATACTCAGAGTTTTTATTTAAAATCGGTCAACTAAAATAGCTTAAAATCAATAAGTATAAAGTGAAAATATTTTATTGAGCAAATTGACTTGGTGATTGAGATGATTCAGGTGCAGATGCTTGTTTTTTTAATTTCACATTAATATCTTGTGTCTTACCATCTCTGATAACTTTTAGAGTAACCGTTTCACCTGGTTTTTTGCTTTCGTATAAATAAGTTCTTAAATCTGTATCATCTTTTATTTGTTTACCATCTATTCCAGTAATAATATCACCTTTTTTAATGGCATTATCACTGTCCACTTTAGCTACATAAACACCTTTGTCTTTATGAGTATGTAGTTCTTTACGATAGTTTTCAGGAATATCACTTAAGTTTATAAGACCTATACCGATTGAAGGTCGTTCAATTTTACCATGCTTAACGAGTTGTTCAATGGTCACTCTAACTTCATTACTAGGTATAGCAAAACCTATACCTTCTACTTGTGCTGCCGCAATTTTCATGGAATTGATACCAACGAGATTTCCGTTAATATCTACTAATGCACCACCTGAATTACCAGGATTTATTGCAGCGTCTGTTTGTAAAACATTAACTTTAGTATTACCAGCAGAAGTATTGGCATCAATTGTACGTTCGTTAGCTGAGATAATTCCTGATGTAACAGAATTTGCAAATTCTAATCCTAGTGGATTACCCATTGCAAAAACACTATCGCCAGTTTGAACTTTTGATGAATTAGCAAATTGAATTGATTTTATTCCTTTTGTATCCTTTATTTTTAGAACAGCAATATCTGTTAGGGCATCTTTACCTATTAATTTGGCATCTACTTGTTTTGTATTATGTAGTTGAACTTTAATTTCCGAAGCACCATCAACAACGTGATTATTTGTAACGATATATGCGGAACCATCACTTATTTGATAAATCACGCCGGAACCAATCCCCGCTTCTTTTGATTTAGATGCCTTACCATTGAATAGATCATCAAGGTTTGTAGATTTTTGCATGTTTATCACGCCGACAATTGCGGGAGAAACGTCTTTAATCATGTCATGTACTGATTTGTATTGGTTACTTTTACCATCTAACTGATTGCCACCATGACTATTTGAAACTTGATGAACAGTAGCACCTTCATTGTTAAAACCAGTTTTATTAAGGAGTTTACCAATACCTAAGACGAGAAGTGCTCCAATAATTCCAGCGATTATTGCAACAATAATTGTTTTAATCCATGGAAAAGTGTGTCGCTTCTGTGAAGAATTTCGATAGTGGTGTTGATTCTTTTCTTGTTCTGACATTTGTTACCTCCATAATTTGTAGTCTGTATTACTATTATGTATCGTTTGTATAAAATTTGCTAGCAATCAACTATACGACTTTAGGAGTATTATCATAAATGCTATTGTTGTCTTTAAGATTTGGAAGAATCAATGCTTGATAAAAATAACTTTGTAGTCATATTGTTATTTATTTCAGTGCTATAGTTATCAAATGACTAAAGAAAACATGTGTTGTATTGTTCTATGAATTTGATAGTGATAAAATCATTATGATAAAGAAAATAAGCAGGTGACATTATGTACAATTTTATAAGTAAGATTTTAGATGTTATTTTAGTGAAAATGTCTAAATCATTATATGTTATTGGTAAGGAAAATATACCTAAAGATAGTAAATATGTTGTAACTTGTACGCATGAAAGTTATAACGAAGTAATCATGTTAGGAATGGCATTACTCCCTAATCAAATCCATTACATGGCTAAAAAAGAATTATTTAGGAATCAGTGGGCTGGCAAATTTTTGAAATCACTAAATGCATTTCCAGTTGATAGAGAAAATCCTGGTCCAAGTACATTAAAAAAACCAGTGAATTTACTTAAAGAACATAAAACTATAGGTATTTTCCCGACTGGTCATCGTACTTCAGTAGAGGGAGCCCCATTAAAACGTGGTGCAGCTACTATAGCAATGCTAGGGAAGGCGCCTATCTTACCAGCGGCTTATGTGGGTCCCAAAAAAATTCATGGTTTGATTACAGGTCAAGCATTAATCAAAATCGGTAAACCAATTGAGATGGATGATATTCCAAAGGATTTGAAACGTAATGAGAAAGTAGATTTCCTAACCAAAGAAATCGAAAGACGCACAACTCAATTACAAAAAGAACTAAATGAAATTTCACGTAGTTTAAAGAAATAGAGTAATATAGATATCATTACTATTGAGGAACGTCGTACATTTAAATGATTTGTATAGACGTTCTTTCTTTTGGAGTATAATTAAGCGTTTACATTAAAGTGGATAATTATTTTTCTAGAGTAAATAATTTGACTTTAATGTATGGTATAGAAAACGATTTTGCATTGCAGTGTTTTAACGTTTGATAATAAAAATAAGGGATGATATAAATGTATAAATTTTTGCAACATTTGGGTAGGTCTCTCATGTTACCTGTAGCAGTTCTGCCAGCAGCCGCAATAATTGTAGGTATAGGTCATACTTTAGATGCTTTAAATATACTGCCTCAAGCTGCTCTCTTTTTTACAAGTGTTGGGACCACTATATTAGAGCAATTAGGTATATTATTTGCTATTGGTGTAGCTATCGGTATGGCTAAGAAGAACGATGGCGCAGTAGCATTAGCAGCAGCGTTAGGTTTTTTTATAGTTACGGTAGTACTATCTCCAGAAAAATTAGCAACTTTGTTACAAATTAAAGAATCTAAGATTGATTTAGCATTTAGTCAAATGAATAATGGAAATGTGTTTGTAGGAATTATTATAGGTTTGATTGCTGCATATAGTTATAACAAATTTAGTGAAACGAATTTACCTATGGCCTTATCATTCTTCAGTGGGAAACGACTTGTTCCAATCATGACAGCATTCTTTTGTACAATTTTAGCGGTTATTTTATTATTGATTTGGCCTCCAGTTTTTAATGGCATAGTTACTTTTGGTAAGTGGATTGTTGGTATGGGGCCATTCGGTGCATTATTATATGGTTTTTTTAATAGATTGTTAATACCTACTGGGTTGCATCATGCGCTCAACAATGTATTTTGGTTTGATACTGCTGGAATAAATGACATAGGTAAATTTCAAAGTGGTAAAAATGCTATTAAGGGAATTACTGGCAGATACCAAGCAGGATTTTTCCCAGTTATGATGTTTGGTATACCGGCAGCAGCTTTGGCGATGTATCATACTGCGAAGACGAATCAAAAAAAACAAGTTTACGCTTGGTTTTTAGCAAGTTCAGTTTCGGCATTCTTTGTGGGTGTAACAGAACCCATAGAGTTTGCATTCATGTTTGTAGCTCCAGTTTTATTTGTTATTCACGCAGTTTTAACTGGATTATCATTATTTATAGCAGCAATGTTTCAATGGACAGCAGGTTTTTCATTTAGTGCAGGTCTTATAGATTATGTGCTTTCATTAGTTAATCCGATATCTAATCACCCTTGGATGTTATTGTTGCAGGGTGTAGTCTTTTTTATTGTCTATTACGTTATCTTTAGAGTTGTCATACAAGTCTTTAATTTAAATACTATAGGAAGGGGAGATAATGAACTTATCGATCCAACATCAAATGATACTTCTGAAATGGAAGTATTACAGAACAAAACCACTACAAGTAAATATTATCAAAATGCTAAACGTATTTTAGATGGATTAGGTGGTAAAGAAAATATTATTAGTTTAAATCATTGTGCAACAAGGCTTAGATTGGAGCTTAAAGACAATTCAATTATAGATGAGCAGAAAATTAAAAATGCTGGAGCTATTGGTATAACTCAAAATGGACAGCATTATACCCAAGTGATTATTGGAACACACGTACAACAAGTTGCCAATGAAATGGATCGCCAAATGAATTAGTATGTGAAAGGGCTGGCTTGTAATGAGTTTGCCCTTTTTAATTGAACCATGTAATATAGTTATATCAGAATTTTCTGAAATGAAAGGGGTAAGGCATGAAGGCTATATTATTTGATGTAGATGGCGTATTTTTAAGTGAGGAACGATGTTTTGATGTTTCAGCAATTACTGTAGCTGAACTTTTATTGAGTCCAGATTTCTTAAATTGTGGTATAGATATTCATTTTGATGGTAATTTAACTGAAAACGATATAAACAAAATACGTAGAAACGTATTCAATCATGACCGAATACTAAATCAACTAAAGTCACTAGGTTTAAATTCAAATTGGGATATGCTATTTATTGTATTTAGTACTCATTTAATTGATAAAGCTAAACAATTAAAACCATCATTACGAGAGCAATTACTTGATGAATCTTTGTTTACAAAAGATACTTTAAAGGAAATAGCAAAGTATTTAACTGATAAAACGATAAATTATAGCTTACCTTATGATGTGATAGCTTCGTTTAGAAATGGTAAAGATGCTATTTACGAAGATTTGGAAGTTTACGCTAAAAATCAATTAGAACTTAACAACACTAGTTTATTTAAATTGAAAAGTCCCTTATGGACATTAGCAAAAGATATATATCAAGAATGGTATTTAGGAAAAGCTTTATTTAATCAAGTTGAATATAAAAAAGATATTCAAGATTTTAAGAAAGGTTTCATTTATGATGAGGTCATTCTTAAACCTATAGATGAAATTCAATTATTACTTCAAAATCTAATAGAAGCGGGATATCAAATTGCGATAGCAACTGGAAGACCACGAACTGAAACAATAATTCCATTTCAATCATTGGGATTAAAATCTTATTTTAAAGATGAACATATCGTAACGGCAAGTGAGGTGTTGCTAGCTGAGAAGCAATTTCCTCAATATCAACCTTTAGGAAAACCTAACCCATTTAGTTACATCGCTACTTTAAATGGAAATTATAACGACCAATATGAACGATATGCGACAAATCAAGAAGATATCGTAAATAAAGATGAGGTATACATAGTAGGTGACTCTTTAGCTGATTTATTAAGTGCGAAGAAGATAGGGGCAACGTTCATTGGTACTTTGACTGGTTTAAAAGGTAAAGCTGCTCACGCTGAATTAGTTGCAAATGGAGCAGATTATGTAGTAGAAGATATAACTAAGATTCGAAAAATTTTATTATAGACAAAAAATGACCTCAGATTGTATATTAATTTCAATCTGAGGCATTTTTATTGGTTTATAAAAAGACGAAAGTAATTAATTAAATTGTTAACTTAGTGCTAATAATTTTGTTAAATCCGCTTGTTTCATTTAAAATTTTTATAACTTCCTCACTTGCTTGTTGATCAATAGAAAGAATCATTAAAGCATCTCCACCAGCATCGTTACGTCCTAAAGTCATTGACGCAATATTGATTCCGTGACTTCCCAATAGGTTTCCTGTTTGGCCTACTATACCAGGTTTGTCTTTATGGCATGTCACTAATTGATATTGGTTAGGCTTAAAATCAAGTGAGTAATCATTAATACGTACTATTCTTGGCCCAAAACCTGCGAATACCGTTGCGCCAATTTTAATTTTATCTTGATCATTAACTAGTTCTAGCTCAATGTAACTACTAAAGCCAGAATGTTTCTTTTGTTTTTCTATATTATAGGTGACACCCTGTTGGTTAAGTATTGCTAATGCATTAATAATATTGACTTCATTACCTAAATCTTCTTTCAAGATGTTCGTTATAATTGTTCTTGTAATTAAACTAGTGTCATTTTGAGCTACGTCACCAGCATATTTAACTTTAATTTCACTTGGAGCACCATCGAGGAGCTGAATAGCTAACTCACCAATAGTTGTACTTAAACCTATAAAGCTTTGCGTTGTTTCATCAACTTTACTTAAATCCATTTTTGGAGCATTCACGGCATGCTCCACATTCCCTTTAGTTAGAATTTCAATTATTTCTTCAGATACAGAGACTGCAACCTTCTCTTGGGCTTCTACAGTTGAGGCGCCAAGATGCGGTGTGACGATAATTTTATCATGTTGAATGAGGGGAGAATCAGTAGGAGGTTCATGTTCAAATACGTCAATAGCTGCACGATCTATTAAGTTATTATCCAATGCTTCAATAAGTGCAGTTTCATCTATAATCCCTCCTCTGGCAACATTTATGATTTGTAAATTTTGTTTAGCTTTATTAAAGAAAGATGATCCAACAATTCCTCGAGTTTTAGGTGTTAATGGCGTGTGAACTGTTACAAAGTCAGATTTTTCGGCAATTTCATCAACAGTTGCAATTTGAATATCTAATGACTTCGCTTTATCTTCTGTCAAATAAGGATCGAAAGCTAAAATTTTCATACCGAAACTCTGAGCACGTTTAGCGACACCCAAACCAATCCTACCAGCACCGATAATACCTAACGTTTTGCCATAAAGTTCAACACCTCTAAATGCTTTACGGTTCCATTCTTTGTTACGTAAAGATTGGTGTGCTTGAGGAATATTTCGTGCCATTGCTAGCAACATGGCTACTGAATGTTCTGTAGCAGAAATTGTATTACCATCGGGAGCATTAATTACTAGAATACCTTTTAAAGTCGCTGCTTCTATATTAATATTATCCACGCCTACACCAGCTCTTGCAATGACTTTCAAATTTGTTGCAGCGTTAATAATTCGCTCTGTTACTTGGGTTTGACTTCGTACGATAAGAGCTTCATATGTTGAAATCATATTTACTAAATCATTCTCAGATAAATCTGTTTGTACATCTACTTCAAATTCTGGATGTTTTAAAATACTTTGTAAACCATCCTCAGAAATTGGGTCTGATACTAATATTTTATGACTCATGTCCAATAACCTCCATAAATTGAGTTATCCCTTTTCCAATATAATTGACATTTCTATTAGAAGTTAAAATAATTTCCAATGCAGACACGACTGCTAAAATATCAAAAGGAGATATTTTTCCCATGTGACCAATTCTCAAAATTTGTCCTTTTAAGTGACCTTGTCCTCCAGCAATAGTTATATTGAATTGAGATTTAAGTTGATTTTTAATGATATTAAGTTCTTCTTGATTTTTTGGAACAAATGAGGTTACAGTAGGTGAGGCATGAGCATCATCTTTTACTAATAATTCTAATTCAAGTGCTTTTAGTGCCGTTCTTAAGGCATCCCGTATTTTAAAATGGCGTGAAATAACGTGATTTAATCCTTCTTTTTTTACAAGTTCTACATAAGCATTTATTCCTCTAAATAGACCAACATTAGGTGTGAAGGGCGTTGAATTTTGCTCTTGTGATTTGATGTATTTATTTAAATCTAAATAGAATCTTGGTGTTTCTACATCAGCAAATCGTTTTTTAGCTCTATCACTATAAGCAACAAATGCTAGACCTGGTGGTAGCATGATAGCTTTTTGACTTCCCGAAACTAATACATCGATTTTATCTTTTGTTAAATCAACATCCACTGCACCGATACAACTTACACCATCAACAATAAAATATAAGGAATTATCAAAAGCTTTAAGTGCATGACCTAATTGGTGAACTGGATGTATGACACCAGTAGACGTTTCACAAAATTGAGTGAATACTGCAGTGACTGGTACATTTAATTGCTTTAAATAATTAATAAAGTCATCAACTACTACAGCTTCCCCCCAGTTAACATCATATACATGTACATGATTATAATAAGTTTGTGCGATTTGTTTAAAGCGATTTCCGAATGCACCAGAAACAATTATCACAATATGATCCTCAGGATTTGCGATGTTAAGCATACTTGCTTCTAATACGCTAGTGCCACTAGATGTAAGAATAAGTACTTCGTTTTTGCTACCAAATACTGGCTTTAAACCTTTAAATGCTTCACTAGCAATTTCCTCAAAGTCAGTAGAACGATGACCTACCATTGGTAATTGTACGGCACTCAAGATTTGTTCCGGTACAGGAGTTGGTCCAGGTGTTAATAATAAAGGTTGGTAATACTGCATTGTACATTCCTCCCACAATAAGATTTATTTATTTTAGCAAAAATTCTGAATATTTAAAACCCTTATTAAATTAGGCTCAATTGAAATAATGACATTATTCCGTATTGCATTAGATATCATGCAATTTTTATCTGCAATCACTAATAATTTATCTAAAATACTTTTAAGCTTTTCTGTTTGAGAAGAGGGCACTTCAATTGAGGGATAATGTGTAATACGTTCCATTTTAAATTTTTTATTTTCAAATGAGGCTGTACCTATTGACTGTTGATTAATTTTTACATTAGTAAAACCACTCTTTTCTAGTGTTGCAGCGAGTGAAATAATGTAACAAGATGATGCTGCACTTACTAGTAATTCATCTGGATTTGTGCCTTTTCCTTTGCCACCGAGTGAAGAGGGGATGGATATATTTTCATTGATAATATCTCCTCGAAGTTTACCTACTTCTTCACGTCCACCTAGCCACTCAGTTTTAACTTTAAAATCATGTCTAACCATATGAATTGACCTCCAATTTAATTATGGTAATTTAAGTTTAGGGCAAATTAAATAAGTTTAAAAGAAAGGTGACTTTGATGAAAATTCGACGTCCAAATCAACATTTCCAAATCGTAGCGCATAGAGGATTACCTGAAGATTATCCTGAAAATACTTTAATCGCTTATCGACATGCGCTCATGTTACATATAGATATGTTGGAAATTGATGTACATTACACAAAAGATAAAGAACTTGTTGTTATACATGATGATACTATCGATCGTACGTCAAATGGTAAAGGTAAGGTTTCTGATTTTACTTTAAAAGAATTAAAAGCATTAGATTTTGGTTTCTATAAAGGAGAGAAATTTAAAGGGGAGAGTATACCGACTTTTGATGAAGTGTTAGATTTAGCAGATAACTTTTCGCAAAAATTATTAATAGAAATAAAAAAGCCTAGTCAGTATCCAAATATTGAAAATATGATCGTTGATAAATTGAAGGAAAGACAAATATCTAAATCTAAAGTGATTTTACAATCATTCGATTTTGATTGTGTAAAAAAATTGTCGGCAATGAATTTAGATTATGAATTAGGTTTATTAATTAGTAAGAAAAAATATTGGCACAAGTTACCGAATTTCAAAAAAATTGCCAAAGTTGCTGATTATGCAAATCCAAATTATCAAATTGTTTCGCAAAAATTTATGCAACTTGCTCATGATGAAGAGTTAAAAGTATTACCTTATACTGTAAATAAATTAAAAGAATCACAAAAATTAGTAGATATTGGTGTTGACGGTATTATTTCCGATGTACCTGAAGATTTATTCGAGCTATAAGTATGAGAGAAAATGTAAGTATAGAACGCGAAGTTCAATACGTACAATCAAAACTTGCTTCAAAAAATAATAAATAAGAGTGTATTTTCAATTAAGTTGAGTATTGATCATTGTTAATAAAAACTGGAATATTGATTAATATCCCAGTTTTTATTAAACAAAATGCATCATACAATTAAATACTTGAAAACTAAAACAAGATAGAAATTTTTACATAAAATAAAACACCCAAATCCAAAATTGGAATTGGGTGTAAAAAGTAGAAATCGATTATCTTGAGTAGTACTCAACGATTAATTGTTCATTGATTTCAGCTGGTAACTCGCTACGTTCAGGGAATCGAACGAAAGTACCTTTTAAGTTGTCAGCATCAAAGTCTAAATATTCTGGTACGAAATTGTTAATTTCAACAGATTCTTTAATAATATCTAAGTTTTGTGATTTTTCACGAACTGTAATCACTTGACCAGGTTTTAATGAGTAAGATGGGATATCTACGCGTCCACCATCTACTTCAATGTGACCGTGGTTTACTAATTGACGTGCTTGACGACGTGTACGAGCTAAACCTAATGAATAAACAACTGCATCTAAACGACTAGCAAGTAATATCATGAAGTTTTCACCGTGTACACCATATTGCTTACCAGCAATATCAAATGTGTTACGGAATTGTCTTTCAGTCATTCCATATAAGTAACGTAATTTTTGTTTTTCACGTAATTGTAAACCATATTCTGATAATTTTTTACGTTGGTTAGGACCATGTTGTCCTGGTGCGTATGGTCGTTTTTCTAATTCTTTACCAGTACCGCTTAATGAGATACCTAAACGACGAGATTTTTTCCAGTTTGAACCTCTGAATCGAGCCATGTGAGACTCCTCCTTTTTCTTTTTTGTTGTTATGAAAAAACAAAAAAGAGTGTTACATGCTTATCGAGATATATTGTTTTATGTGTCTTCACCTTATAGCGACAGTTACGCGACACGTCCACATTGGGAACAACATAGAGCTAGATAATATATAACTGCTATTTTCGTTAATTCACACAAAGCCTATTTTATCATTTTAAAAGAAAGTGTCAAGATTATTTTAAATTTGATTGAGTTGTTTTTCTAAAGTTTTTACAATAGATTCAAGTCCTTCTTGATCATCTTGTGAAAATCTATTTTTTATAGGAGCGTCAATATCTAATACTCCGATAATCTGGCCGTTTTGATGTAATGGAATAACAATTTCTGATTGACTATTTGCGTCACAAGCTATATGACCAGGGAATTGATGGACGTCTTTAACACGTTGTATTTCACCAGATGAAACGGCAGTGCCGCAAACCCCTTTGCCGATAGCAATATGTACACAAGCAGGATGGCCTTGAAATGGTCCAAGAATAAGCTCCTTATTTTCAATAAGGTAAAAACCTATCCAATTAATATGATCAATTGTATCGTTAAGAAGAGCAGAAGTATTGCTTAATATTGCAATTAAATTCTTTTCATCTTCGATTAAACTAGCAAGTTGTTTTGATATCAGTTTATAATTTGTTGGAATATTCATTGTCATCGTCATACCTCGTTACTACAATTTTTAATTTAGTATAAGCTTTTAAAAATAATCTATCAATTAATTGATTTTGTGATTTAACGACGCACAAAATTACGTTATAATGTAAGATGATAAAATAGGAGGAGAAGTATATGGTGTTATTTATCATATTAGCAATATTAGTAGTTATTTTAATTGCTATTGGCGTATTGTTTTATATGCGCTCAAACAAAAGAAATTTAATTGAAAAAACAGAAGAGCGTAAGAACGAAATTGAACAATTACCTTTAGATGATAACCTAAGAAAACTTACTGGTTTAAATTTAAAAGGTGAAACAAAGACTAAGTATGATGCAATGAAAAAAGACAACACAGAAACTACAAATAAATACTTAGCTCCAGTAGAAGAAAAAATTCAAAATGCTGAAGAGTTTTTAGAGAAATTTAAATTCACAGCAGCACAAACTGAAATTGATGATGCTCACGAATTAATGGATCAATACGAAGAGAATTATCAGCATCAAGTAACTCAAGTGGACGACATTATAAACTTACATAAAGAAAATGAAGCATTGTATGAAAAGTGTAAAGTTGACTATCGTGAAATGAAACGTGATGTATTAGCAAATCGTCATCAATTTGGTGAAGCAGCTGAACCACTTGAAAATGAAATCGAAAATTATGAGCCTAAGTTAAATGAATATGAGAGTTTAAAAAGTGAAGGTAACTATGTTCAAGCCCATAATCACATTGCTGCTTTAGAGGATCAAATTAAAAATTTAAAATTTTATATGGATGAAATTCCAGAATTAATTCGAGAAACTCAAAAAGAATTACCAGGACAGTTTCAAGATTTAAAATATGGATGCAGAGACTTAAAGGTTGAAGGCTATGATTTAGATCATGTAAAAGTTGATGGTACAATACAAAGTCTTAAGACAGAATTAAGTTTTGTTGAACCAATGATTAGTCGATTAGAATTAGATGAAGCTAATAATAAACTTGAAAATATTAATGATAAATTAGATGAAATGTATGATCTTATTGAATATGAAGTAAAAGCCAAAAATGAAGTTGAAGAAACGAAAGATATCATTACTGATGACTTATTTAAGGCCAAAGATATGAACTATACATTACAAACCGAAATTGAATATGTTCGTGAAAATTACTATATTAATGAATCAGATGCTCAAAGTGTAAGACAATTTGAAAATGAAATTCAAAGTCTCATCTCAGTTTATGATGATATTTTAAAAGAAACTTCTAAATCTGCGGTACGTTATAGTGAAGTACAAGATAATTTACAGTACCTTGAAGATCATGTATCTGTGATTAACAAAGAACAAGATAAACTTCAAAATCATCTCATTCAATTACGCGAAGATGAAGCTGAAGCAGAAGATAATTTATTAAGAGTACAATCTAAGAAAGAAGAAGTATACCGACGTTTATTAGCTTCTAATTTAACTAGCGTTCCAGAACGTTTCATTATCATGAAAAATGAAATTGATAATGAAGTAAGAGAAGTAAATGATCAATTTAGCGAACGTCCAATTCATGTTAAACAACTAAAGGATAAAGTAGCAAAAATTGTTATTCAAATGAATACATTTGAAGATGAAGCTAACGATGTACTTGTAAATGCTGTATACGCAGAAAAGCTTATCCAATATGGTAATAGATATCGTAAGGACCATCATCATGTTGATAAAAGCTTAAATGAAGCAGAACGATTATTTAAAAATAACCGATATAAACGTGCGATAGAGATAGCCGAAGAAGCATTAGAAAGTGTTGAACCTGGTATTACCAAACATATTGAAGAGCAAGTGATTAAAGAATAGTAATTTGTGTATAAATATTATACAAGTGTGAGTTAAATCTACATGAGATTTACTATCTTATTTTAATCATAATTGATAAAGTCAAAGATTAGTATAAGTGTAAATTTCTGCAGTCATCGACTCTCCATGCATCGGAATTACCTGAGACAATAATGAATGTCTCAGGTTTTTTAGTGTTCTATTAGTAGTGAATTAAAATTCATGGTCACACTCTTTTAATTTTGTGAGAAAATAGTATAATGCTTGAGTATCTTAATTTGTAAATTTATAGTGAAGCAATTCATTTTTTAAAACAAGATTTAATTAAAATTTGAAAGAGAAGTGTTATCAGTGATTTATTTAGACAATGCAGCCACTACCAAAGCTGATCAAGATGTTGTTGATTCATTCGTAAAAGTGAACCAAACATTATACTTCAATCCAAATAGTCCTCATCATGCAGGGGTTCAAGCCGAACAATTATTATTGAAAGCAAAAAGTGAAATCAATCGTATATTAAGCTTAAATAATCAGTTTGATATCATTTTCACAAGTGGCGCAACTGAATCGAATAATATACTGCTAAAAGGTATTGCGTATATGAAAAAAGAAACTGCTAATGAGATTATCACATCAGTCTTAGAACATCCCTCAGTTTTGGAAGTAATGAGGTATTTGGAAAGGGAAAAAGGTTTTAAATTAAAATATGTTGATGTGACAAAAGAAGGTAAGTTGGACACAGAACACTTAAAATTATTAATGACAGATAAAGTAGGACTTGTGACATGTATGTATGTCAATAATATTATGGGACAAATTCAACCTATTGAAGAAATAGCAAATATTGTAAAAAATTACCCACGTGCACACTTTCATGTTGATGCAGTCCAGGCTTTAGGTAAGGTACCTATGCAGATCAATCATGTTGATAGTTTAAGCTTAAGCGGTCACAAGTTTAATGGACTCAAAGGTCAAGGTCTATTACTTTTAAAAAATATTCAAAACATAGAACCTATTGTCCATGGTGGTGGACAAGAATATGGTTTACGAAGTGGTACAGTTAATTTACCAATGGCTATTTCTATGGTTAGAGCTATAAAGAATGCTGTTGATCAAACAAAAGAGCTTAATTTACGTTTAAGCAATTATAAAAATAAATTACTTTCATTTTTAGCAGAATACAAAAATGTATTTATCAACTCTCCTCAAAATGCATCACCCCACATTATAAATATAGGATTTCCAGGTGTTAAGGGTGAGGTACTTGTTAATGCTTTTTCCAAACAAAACGTAATGGTTTCAACTACAAGTGCTTGTTCTTCTAAGATGAATAAATTAAATGAGGTTTTACTTGCTATGGAAATTACAGAGTCAAAAATAGAAGGTAGTATAAGAATTTCTTTAGGGGCACATACGACTGAAAACGATATATTAAGTTTTATGAATGCATTTGAAACTGTATATAAGGAAATTAAGGAGCTGTTAAAGTAATGCAATTTGATCATTTATTAGTTAGATATGGAGAACTTACGCTTAAAGGTACGAATAGAAAAATGTTTGTTAATCAACTTAAAGACAATGTGAAACGCGCACTTATTCCATTGCGTGGTTATCATGTCAAAGGAAAGAGGGATAGAATGTACATAGAATTATCCCCTGAAGCAGACATAAATGAGATCATTCACCGCTTATCTAAAGTTTATGGTATAAAGTCAATCAGTCCAGTCATAAAAATTGATAAAAATGAAGAGAAAATAAATCAATCAGCGATACAGTTATCTCAAGACTTTGTAAAAGGTTCAACTTTTAAGGTAGATGTAAAACGAGTTGATAAGTCATTTCGATTGGATACGTATGAATTGCAACGTCAAGTAGGTGGAGCAATACTAAAAGAAAATAATAATATAACAGTGAATGTTAAAAATCCTGACTATGAAATTAAAATAGAAGTAAGAATGGATGCTATTTATATTTATGAAAAAGTAATCGCTGGTGCAGGTGGACTGCCAGTCGGTACAGGAGATAAGACATTACTTATGTTAAGTGGTGGTATTGATTCTCCTGTAGCAGGAATAGAAGTAATGAAACGTGGCGTAACTGTTGAAGCAATACATTTTCATAGTCCACCATTTACGAGTGAAAAAGCTAAAGATAAAGTTATCGAATTAACAAGAATTTTAGCGGAACGTGTTGGTCCTATTAAGCTGCATCTCGTACCATTTACAGAAATACAAAAGCAAATTAATAAAGTTGTACATCCTCGTTATACAATGACTTCTACAAGAAGAATGATGATGCGTATATCTGATAAAGTTGTACATCAAATAAATGCTAATGCCATCGTAAATGGAGAGAATCTTGGTCAAGTAGCAAGTCAGACACTAAAGAGTATGTACGCTATTAATCATGTCACAGCTACACCTGTTTTAAGACCTCTATTAACGTTAGATAAAGAAGACATTATTAAGAAAGCAAAAGAACTCGGTACATTTGAAACATCTATTCAACCTTATGAAGATTGTTGTACAATATTTACTCCGAAAAATCCTGTAACTGAACCGGATTTTGACAAAGTAGTAAAATATGAAAGTGTATTTAATTTTGATGAAATGATAGAAAATGCAGTTGAAAATATTGAAACATTAACAATAGATCAAAATTATAAGAGTGCGAAAGAACAATCTACAGATTCATTGATTAAAGATTTATTCTAAAATTCGTAATGTAATAAAAACAAAGGGGTTAGGCTTAGTATGGATTGGAATTTATCGATTATGTTGATGATTGTTGCCTTTGGTTTTATCGCTTCATTCGTCGACTCTGTAGTTGGTGGGGGTGGACTAATTTCAACCCCTGCATTACTTGCAGTTGGCTTGCCACCATCTGTTGCTTTAGGTACAAATAAATTTGCGAGTTCTTTTAGTACATTAACAAGTGCATTAAAATTTTTACGTTCAGGTAAAGTTGACTTGAAAATAGTAGGAAAGATGTTTCCATTAATATTTGTTGCTTCCGGTGGTGGTGCTATCATTGCGACATACATACCAGCAAATATTTTAAAACCACTAATCATTATAGCACTGTCATTAGTTCTTATTTATACCATCATACAAAAAGATTGGGGAAATGTAAGAACATTTACCGATTTTACTTTTACAAAAGCAGTATTATTTACATTAATATTTATTGTTATTGGATTTTATGATGGTTTTTTAGGTGGTGGTACGGGCTCCTTTATGCTATTTACACTTTTATTATTTGGCTTTGACTTTTTAAGCGCAGCTGGTAATGCAAAGGTTTTAAATTTTGCATCTAATTGTGGTGCGTTATTATTTTTCATGATTTTAGGTCAGGTCAATTATTTTTATGGTATTATTATGGCTTTTAGCATGATGATAGGTGCTTTGTTAGGTGCTCAATTTGCCTTGAAAAAAGGGGTAAGGTATGTAAAAGCTTTATTTATAGTAGTTACTGCAATATTAATTATAAAAAATCTCTACGATTTTATTGTGCAGTAAATAATTGTTAGATTAAGAGGTTCAAATGAAATTGTAGACAAACTTTAAATGAGTGTGTATTGCTTATCTTGTCGAGTTAATGTTTGCAAATTTGTTTGGCCTCTTTTATTACTATATTACAAACAACGATTTTTTTGGAAAGGTTTTCATTTTTTAATAGATAATGGCTAAAAAAATTGAAAATCATACGTTCTTTGTCGTATCATTATAATTAACTAAGTTGATAGGAGGTCGTTACGATGACTCAAATTACATTTAAAAATAATCCCATTAAATTATCAGGTTCTGAGGTTAATGAAGGTGATATCGCACCAAATTTCACAGTTCTTGATAATAGTTTGAATCAAATTACTTTAGATGATTATAAAAACAAGAAGAAATTAATTAGTGTTATACCATCTATTGATACAGGAGTATGTGATAGTCAAACTCGAAAGTTTAATGAAGAAGCTTCAGCTGAAGATGGCGTAGTTTTAACGATATCAGTAGATTTACCTTTCGCCCAAAAAAGATGGTGTGCATCAAGCGGATTAGAAAATGTAATTACTTTAAGTGACCATAAAGATTTATCTTTTGGTCGAAATTATGGACTTGTAATGGATGAATTACGCTTACTTGCACGTTCGGTATTTGTGTTAAACGAAAACAATAAAGTAGTATATAAGGAAATTGTCAGTGAAGGTACGAATTACCCTGATTTTGAAGCCGCATTAAAAGCATATAGAAATATTTAGTCATATTGAACTATTGACAGTAAAAAGTTTTAGTGTCCATACTTGTTCGAGTAGTAAATTAATTATTTAGAGTTAATTCATACTATCAATCACGGATGGACACTTTTTTAAATAGAAAGGGATATTTTATGTCTGAAGAAAACACTATAATGGAACGTCTATTTCATACATTAGACGATAAAGCTAAAGCCTTAAACAAAGAAAATGGACAAAGTTTTATCGAAAATTTAGGGCTAGCTATGGAAGATATATATACAAACCAAAGAGAACTTTTAGAGCAAGCAACGCTTCAAGATAGAAGGAAAGCTTTTCAATTTGCATATTTAAGTTTATTACAAGAAGAAAATATTCAAGCTAATCATCAGATTACGCCTGATTCTATTGGACTCATTCTCGGTTTTCTTGTTCAACGCTTTTTAGAACATAAAGAGGAAATGCACATTGTAGATATTGCAAGTGGGGCAGGTCATCTAAGTGCAGCAGTGAAAGAAGTACTTTCTGATAAAACAATTATGCACCATCTGATAGAGGTCGATCCAGTGCTATCACGTGTAAGTGTGCATTTGGCCAATTTTTTAGAGATACCATTTGACGTTTATCCTCAAGATGCGATTATGCCATTACCATTGGAAGAGGCAGATGTCGTGATTGGAGATTTCCCAATAGGATACTATCCTTTAGATGAACGTAGTAGAGAAATGAAGTTAGGCTTCGAAGAGGGACACAGTTATTCCCATCATCTGTTAATCGAACAATCTATTAATGCGCTAAAAGGGGCAGGTTATGCATTTTTAGTTGTTCCTAGTCATCTCTTTGAAGATGATAAAGTGAAACAGTTGGAAAATTTCATTGCTACAGAGACTGAGATGCAAGCATTTTTAAATTTACCTAAAACTTTATTTAAAAATGAAAAAGCACGTAAATCTATATTGATTTTACAAAAGAAAAAATCAGGAGAAACTCGACCAGTTGAAGTCTTATTAGCAAATATCCCTGATTTTAAAAATCCTCAACAATTTCAAGGTTTCATTTCTGAATTGAATCAGTGGATAGTCACAAATCATACAAAAAAATAGTCTGTAACAATATAGTATTCAAACTGTGTTAATGATAAAATGATTATGTGAAAAATATAACTAAACAAATGATGGAGGACAATGTCTTATGTCAAAATTAATTTTGGCGGTAAATGCTGGTAGCTCATCTTTAAAGTTCCAGCTAATTAAGATGCCTGAAGAAAAACTAGTAACTAAAGGTGTGATAGAACGTATTGGTTTAAGCGATTCTATCTTCACCATTCATGTTAATGGCGAGAAGCTTACTGATATCAGAGATATCCATAATCATGAAGAAGCCGTTAATATAATGTTAGATAGTTTTAAAGAACATGAAATGATTAAAGACATCACTGATATTCAAGGAACAGGTCATCGTGTTGTGCACGGTGGCGAAACTTTCCCTAAATCAGTTGTTGTTACTGATGATGTAGAATCTCAAATTGAAGAATTAAGTGAATTAGCACCTTTACACAATCCAGCTAATTTAATGGGTATTAGAGCTTTTAGAAAGTTATTACCAGAAATCCCACATGTTGCGGTGTTTGATACTTCTTTCCACCAAACTATGCCTGAACAAGCTTATTTATATAGCTTGCCATACCATTACTATGAAGACTATGGTATACGTAAGTATGGTTTCCACGGCACAAGTCATAAATATGTATCTCGTAGAGCTGCTCAAATTGTTGGTAGACCAATTGAAGATTTAAGAATTATTTCTTGTCACATCGGTAACGGTGCATCTATTGCAGCTATAGACGGTGGAGAATCTATTGATACATCTATGGGATTCACACCACTTGCTGGTGTAACAATGGGGACTCGTTCGGGGAATCTTGATCCAGCTTTAATACCATTCATTATGGAAAAAACGGGTAAAACAGCTGATGAAGTATTAGAAATACTTAATAAAGAATCAGGATTATTAGGTCTTACTGGGACATCAAGTGATTTGCGTGATTTAACTGAAGAAGCAAAACATGGACGTCAACGTTCACGTGTTGCATTAGATTTATTTGCTTCAAAAATTCACAAATATATTGGTTCTTATGCAGCTAGAATGCATGGTGTAGATGTTATTGTATTTACTGCAGGAATAGGTGAAAACTCACATATTATTCGTGGTAAAGTTTTAGAAGGACTTGAGTTTATGGGTGTTTATTGGGATCCTAAGAAGAATGAAAGTTTACATGGTGAAGAAGGTTATATTAATTATCCACATTCACCTGTAAAAGTACTTGTTGTACCTACTGATGAAGAAGTAATGATATCTCGTGACGTGATTAAATATGGTCAACTTAATGATAATACACCCAAAAAAGAAGAATTTAATACCAACGAAAGTATCGAAGTGAATTAATTTTAAAAATAGGATTAATGAATTCAAATAGTATCTTTTTCTATATGTATTAAAAAATTTTAGTACATATAGAAATACTGCCGGTTAAGTTAGTAAACTACAACCGGCAGTATTTTTTATTTTATCTATAACAGTGACTAATCTTGATATTTTTCACGTAATTGAGATGTTGCTACTTGAGGTTGGAAATCTTCAGGCATTTCTTCTGTACGTACAACTAATACGTCACAAGGTGCATGTCGAACAATCGCTTCTGATACAGAGCCAACAATAAAACGTTCTACCGCATTTAAACCTGATGTACCACTCATAATCAAATCAGCACCAACATCATGCGCTAATTTTTTAGGTATAATTGCTTTAGGTGAGCCGAATTCTAAACGTGTGTCAACATTTTTTACACCTGCATTTGTGGCTACTTCTTTATAACCTTTAAGTAATTCTTCGGAGAAATGTTTTGATTTTTCTGTGAATTGAGCATCATATACTTCATAAGAAGAATACGTACGTGAGTCAATTACATTCACAATAGTTAATTGAGCATCGTTACGTTTAGCAACACCGACAGCTTTGTTAAAAGCCCATTCTGCTTCATGAGATCCATCGACTGCGATTAATATATTTTTATAAGAAATCATCATTATTGCCCCCTTTATCTTTCTTAATTCTATTTTAACACAATAAACAGAATATTTAATTAATAATAATTACAAAATTATGTCATTATATGTTATCGTTTGCCGTTTTGATAAGGACACGTTACGATAAGGTTGGAGGTAGATAATATGAAAATTGGGATTCCTAAAGAAATAAAGAATAATGAGAATCGAGTGGGGTTATCACCAAGTGGTGTACATGCACTTGTAGACCAAGGACATGAAGTTTTAGTAGAAACAAATGCTGGTCTAGGATCTTACTTTGAAGATGGTGATTATCAAGAAGCCGGTGCCAAAATTGTTGATGAGCAGTCAAAAGCTTGGGATGTTGATATGGTCATCAAAGTCAAAGAACCACTTGAATCAGAATACAAATTCTTTAAAGAAGAGTTAATCTTATTTACTTATTTACACCTTGCGAATGAACAGAAATTAACTCAGGCACTTGTGGACAACAAGGTTATATCTATTGCTTATGAAACTGTACAATTACCAGACGGTTCTTTACCGTTATTAACACCAATGAGTGAAGTGGCTGGTAGAATGTCTGCACAAGTGGGAGCTGAATTTTTACAAAGATTTAATGGAGGTATGGGTATCTTACTAGGTGGCATACCTGGAGTGCCTAAAGGTAAAGTCACTATTATTGGTGGCGGTCAAGCAGGAACAAATGCAGCTAAAATAGCTTTAGGGTTAGGTGCTGAAGTAACAATTTTAGATGTTAACCCTAAACGTTTAGAAGAATTAGAGGACTTGTTTGATGGCAGAGTAAGAACAATAATGTCCAATCCATTGAATATAGAAATGTATGTAAAAGAAAGTGATTTAGTCATTGGAGCAGTTCTGATTCCAGGTGCTAAAGCGCCAAACTTAGTGACTGAAGATATGATAAAAGAAATGAAAGATGGATCAGTGATTGTAGATATTGCGATAGATCAAGGTGGAATCTTTGAGACTACTGATAAAATTACAACGCACGATGCCCCAACTTATACTAAACATGGTGTCGTGCATTATGCTGTGGCTAATATGCCAGGCGCCGTTCCACGTACATCTACAATTGGATTGAACAATGCAACATTACCTTATGCGCAATTATTGGCTAATAAAGGTTATCGTGAAGCATTCAAAGTAAATCATCCATTATCTTTAGGTCTAAATACATTTAATGGACACGTGACTAATAAGAATGTAGCCGATACATTTAATTTTGAATATACTTCAATTGAAGATGCATTGAAATAATGCGTGAAATTTACCCCAAGCTTCATTCATGTGAATGAAGCTTGGGGCTTATTGTGGTTTTGTTATTTTTCGTATTGAGTTAATATTTCATAACCATTTTCAGTTACTAAAATATCATCTTCAATTCTAACACCAGCCACATGAGGGACATATACGCCAGGCTCTATAGTAATCACCATTCCTGCTTCAAGTTTATTATTATTTACACTTGATATATCTTGATATTCATGTTCTTCAAGGCCTAATCCATGACCTAGTCTATGCGGAAAGTAATCACCATAACCTGCTTCTTGGATTATATCTCTTGCTATTTTATCAATATCTTTGATGGTAACTCCTGGTTTAATAGATTTAATTGCTTCCGTTTCTGCTTTTAAAACAATGTTATATATATTTTGTGCTTCCTTATTAGGTTTGCCAAAATGAATTGTGCGTGTCATATCACTGCAATAATGATGGTATACAACACCTAAATCAAATAGTACAAACTCATTTTGCTTTAATTTTCTGTCACCGGGTGTACCATGTGGTGAAGCAGCATGGTCACCGAAGAGTACCATCGTGTCGAAACTCATTTCATTAACGCCATATTTTTTTATTTCATTTTCGATATGGTTGACAACTTCTCTTTCTTCTACACCTTCTTTAAGAAAGGATTTACCAATTTCAATACATTTATCAGCTAACGCAGCTGCCTTTTTTATATTGATAATTTCATCTTCTGATTTGATATTACGTAAGTCCTTGATTGATTGATCAACATCTTGATAGTGTTCTATATTAAACGCTTTTGTTAATTCTCTTTGACGTTTAACTGTAAGATGTTCACTTTCAATGAGCATTTTAGAGAAAGTTTTAGAGTATTTGTCGAATGGGTTTTCAGTATCTAAATAACCGACGATTTTACCTTTAAACGGTGATTGTTTTACTTCTTCAACTTCCATTTTTGGACAAAATAAAACAGGCTCTTCATTTGATGGAATGAGCAAAGCGAAGAGTCTTTCATGTGGCTCACTTCGATACCCAGTAAAGTAAAAGATGTTTAAGGGTGTCGTAATCCATGCTGCATCAGCATCTTCCTGTTGTAAAACTTTTTTGATTTCTTCTATTTTAGTCATATAATGAACCTCCATCATGTGATGATATATTAATTCTATGCTAATAAGATATAGTTTTCAAAAAGGAAGAGTTATTGTTTGAACTAAACAAGCTAAATAGCTCACTAGTGTTATAAATGTGACTGTTAGGGTATACTGTTAAAAGATATTACTTTTAGGAGGGGAACTCTTATGAAACTTTCATTTCATGGTCAATCAACAATTTATTTTGAAGGTAACGGCAAGAAAGTTATAGTTGATCCATTTATCTCTGGCAACGATAAATGTGACCTAGATGAACAAACGTTAGAGGTAGATTACATTATCTTAACACATGGTCACGCTGACCATTTTGGTGATGTAGTTGAATTGGCCAATCGTAACCATGCAACTGTGATTGGTTCGGCAGAATTACAAGGATATTTATCTACTTATCACGGAGTCGAAAATGTTCATGGCATGAACATTGGTGGGAAAGCTGAATTTGATTTTGGAACAGTCAAATTTGTTCAAGCATTCCATAGTTCTAGTTTTACACATGAAAATGGTGTGCCCGTATATTTAGGTATGCCTATGGGAATAATTGTCGAAGCTGAAGGTAAGACTATCTATCATACTGGGGATACAGGATTATTTAGTGATATGAAATTGATAGCAGATAGACACCCAGTTGATGTATGTTTTGTTCCTATTGGAGATAACTTTACCATGGGAATAGAAGATGCTAGTTACGCTATTAATGAATTTATTAAGCCTACAATCAGTGTTCCTATTCATTACAATACATTCCCGTTAATTGAACAAGATCCAGAGCAATTTAAGGATGCAGTTCAGGTAGGGGAAGTGCAAATTCTCAATCCAGGAGAATCAGTGGAATTTTAATTATTTGTCTAAATGACATATAGCTTTTGGTTTTTAAGTCATTTTCTAAAAGTACAACGTTAATTAAAATTTAACAGTAATAAGTTGATATTTTGAATTTAAGAAATATAAATAAGAGCCTGAGACACACATAATGTCTCAGGCTTCCTAATGTTGTGGCAAGTCGATTGCTGAATAAAAATTGAAATTATATCAAACCTTTTAATACAAATACTAACTCATTTATTATAGTTTTGGTATTTTAGGTTACGAGTATGTTGTTTATTTAACTATTAAAACAGGAATAGTAGCACGTTTAGCTACTTTATGACTTACGCTACCTAAAACAAATTTCTTATTGTCTTCAGCTTTTCGGTTACTAAGAACAACAATTTCATATTTACCACTATTCGCAAATTTTAATAGCTCATCCTTAGCATTGCCTCTCACAATAACTTCATCATAATCAATGCCGTAGTCTTCTAAAGTTTTAAGTGTACTTTCTAAACCTTTAGAACGTTTTTCGGTTAGCTTATCTAAATGTACGCCAGCTCTGATTGACGCTTGAGCATCTTGCTCATTAATGGCATTTAAAACTGTGACGATAGTACCTTCACCTGCTAAACGAGACACCTCTTTAAGAGCTTTCTCATTTTTAATTTGAGTGTCTACCCCAAGTAGAATATGTTTATACATAAATCATCCCTCCTCAACTTTATTTTAGTAAAGTTTTAGTGTGATTTCCATTAATATTTAAATATTTTGAATATAATCTTTAACGGTAATTTATATTGATTAATATTTAGTATTTTAGAATGATTGAACAATGATTTTTTGTACATTAAAAGTTATAATGATAAAAAGACTGTTATAAAGATATAAGAGGTAACGGGATGACAAAGAATGAACAAATAATTAAACATATTGAATCTTTATCAATAGGCTCTAAAATCTCTGTGCGAAAAATTGCTAAAGATCTTAATGTGTCTGAAGGTACTGCGTACAGAGCAATTAAAGATGCGAGTCAACTTGGAATTGTAGCAACTATTGACAGAGTTGGTACTGTTAGAATCGAGAAACGAAATAGAGAAAATTTAGATAACTTAACGTTTAATGAAATTGCAAATATTGTTGAGGGTCAAATACTTGCTGGTAGAGCTGGACTTAATAAATCAGTTTCAAAATTTGCAATAGGAGCAATGCAATTTGATGATATTCTGAAATATATAGGCAAACACACATTATTAATTGTTGGAAATAGAGAAAATGTACAGATTGAAGCTTTAAAACGAGAAACTTCAATACTCATCACAGGTGGTTTTCGTCCAAGTGCTGAAATTATACGATATGCAGATGAGCATGAATTGCCAATTATTTCTTCAAGTTATGATACATTCTTAGTTGCTAATATCATCAATAAAGCAATGTTTAATCAGAAAATACGCAAAGAAATACTTGTGGTTGAGGATATAGTTAAACCAATCAATGAATTATCAGTGTTATTTGATTCAATGACAATTCATGATTACAAAAAAATAGCAAATGAAACTGGCCATACAAGGTTTCCTATAGTAAACGAAGAATTTAAATTAGTAGGTATAGTAACAAGTAGAGAAATCATCAATATGAACGAAGAAGATCTATTAGGTAAGGTTATGACTAAAAATCCATTGAGTGTTAAATTAACAAATACGGTTGCTAGTTGTGCCCATTTATTAATTTGGGAAGGGATTGAATTATTACCAGTAACTGATAATAATAAAAAAGCTGTCGGTGTAATTAACAGACAGGATGTTTTAAAATCAATGCAATTATTAGGTAGACAACCTCAAATTGGTGAAACAGTGAATGATCAAATTGCTAAACATATTTCAATACATCAACAAGGAATAAATGTCGACGTATCTCCGCTCATTACAAATCATTACGGTACTTTAAGTAAAGCAGTATTTGTTGGAATTATTGAGGAAACGATTCGTCACGAAATGAGAAAGTATAAAAAAGGTAATGTCATGATAGAAAGTATGAGTATTATCTATATTAAGACTGTACCAATTGAATCTTCTATTGAAGTACATTATGAAATGTTAGATGTTGGACGATATTTTGCTAAATTAGAAGTTACTATGATTAATAATGGTGAAAAAGTTGCTAATGCCTTAGTAATTTGTCAAATGTTTGATGGGTTTTAAAATAATATTTAGAAATTTAAAGGGAGTAATTAATATGGAAGTAAAAATGAATGAAATAATGGAAGCATTAGAACAAAGTGAGTTAATTATTATTCACAGACATCTAAGACCTGATCCAGACGCATATGGTTCGCAATTAGGTTTGAAATATTACTTGCAAAAGAAGTTTCCAGATAAACAAATTTATGCTGTAGGAACTAATGAAGATTCTTTGAAATTTATAGGTTTGATGGATGAAATTGACAATGATATGTATAAGAAAGCGACTGTAGTTGTATGTGATACGGCAAATGCGCCAAGAATAGATGACCAACGTTATAATACAGGTACCAAACTTTTAAAAATTGATCATCATCCTGCTACTGATCAGTATGGAGATATAAACTATGTTAATACCAAAGCTTCTTCCACTAGTGAAATAATTTACGAATTCATTTCACATTTCAATGATGAACATATCATTGATGAACAAGTTGCTAGATTGTTATATCTTGGCATCGTCGGTGATACTGGACGTTTTTTATTTAATAATACTACACCACGGACAATGCAAATTGCTGGAAAATTACTTACATATCCTTTTGATCACAACCAAGAATTAAACAAAATGTCTGAAAAAGATCCGAAACTATTACCATTTCAAGGCTATATATTGCAAAATTTTGATTTAAATGATAAAGGATTCTGCAAAGTTAAAATAACTAAAGACATACTTGAAAAATTTCAAATACAACCTAATGAAGCGTCTTTATTTGTAAATACAATCGCAGATATTCGAGGATTAAAAATATGGATGTTTGGCGTTGATGAAGGAGATCAAATCAGATGTAGGTTGCGTTCTAAAGGTCATATTATTATTAATGATGTCGCTAATACATTTGGTGGTGGTGGACATCCAAATGCATCTGGAGTTTCAGTAAATAGTTGGGAGCAATTCGAGCAACTCGCCGAAGCTTTAAACGACAAGTTATAATTTTTAAAAGGAGGTAAGAGACCATGGTAGCACATTTAAATATTCATACTTCTTTTGACCTGTTAGATTCTAGTTTGAGAATTGATGCATTAATAGATAAAGCTAAAAAAGAAGGATACCGTGCGCTTGCAATAACCGATACAAATGTATTGTACGGTTATCCAAAGTTTTATGATGCTTGTATTGCAGCTCACATACATCCCATATTTGGTATGACTATATATTTAACGGATGGTCTCTATACTATTGAAACAGTTGTTTTAGCAAAAAATAATCAAGGACTCAAGTCATTATACCAACTTTCTTCTGCTATAATGATGAAAAATAAAGGAGAAGTACCTATTGAATGGCTAAAAAAATATGATAAACATTTAATTATCATATTTAAAGAGGCTGAGTTGTCTCATAAGCAAATCATTGATGCGTTTGAAGGTAAGAAAGAATTGTATTTAAATCATAATAGTAATAATACATTGACTGGCAAACGTGTATGGATGCAATCTGCAAGATATTTAAATGAAGATGATGCTGAAACCATTCCAGCTTTACATGCCATAAGAGATAATACTAAGTTAGATTTAATACATGAGAAAGAAACACTTGATGAACATTTTCCTAGTATGGAAGAACTTCAAACACTAAATCTTAGTGAAGATATGATTGCTAACACGAATGAAATTGAAAAATTATGCCAAGCAGAAATTGCATACCATCAATCACTGTTGCCACAATTTGTGACACCTAATGGTGAGACTTCGAAAGATTATCTTTGGACAATACTTATACATAGGTTACAAAAATGGGAACTTAATGACAAAACTTATTACGATCGGTTGAAACATGAATATAAAATTATTACTGATATGGGTTTCGAGGATTATTTTCTTATTGTAAGTGATTTGATTCATTTTGCTAAAACACATGAAGTGATGGTTGGGCCAGGTCGTGGTTCATCAGCGGGATCATTGGTAAGTTATTTATTAGGTATTACTACGATAGACCCGTTAAAATATAATCTTTTATTTGAAAGATTTCTTAATCCTGAACGTGTAACTATGCCAGATATTGATATTGATTTTGAAGACACGAGACGTGAAAAAGTAATTAAGTATGTACAAGATAAATATGGTGAACATCATGTATCAGGTATTGTGACATTTGGACATCTGTTAGCCCGTGCTGTTGCTAGAGATGTAGGAAGAATAATGGGTTTTGATGAAACGAGTTTAAATGAGATTTCAAAACTTATTCCACATAAATTAGGTATAACTCTTGAAGAAGCATACCAGAAGACAGAGTTTAAAGCATTTGTTCATCGTAATCATAGAAATGAACGTTGGTTTGAAGTAAGTAAAAAGTTAGAAGGCTTACCAAGACATACGTCGACACATGCTGCAGGTATCATTATCAATGATCAACCATTATTCAAATTTGCGCCATTAACAACTGGTGATACAGGATTATTAACGCAGTGGACTATGACAGAAGCGGAACGTATAGGATTATTAAAAATTGATTTCTTGGGATTACGCAATCTATCAATTATTCATCAAATTATTTTACAAGTTAAAAAGGATTTAAATATAAATATTGATATAGAAGCCATTCCTTATGATGATAAAAAAGTGTTTGATTTATTATCAAATGGGGACACTACAGGTATTTTTCAATTGGAATCAGAAGGCGTTAGAAGCGTATTAAAAAGATTGCAACCTAAACATTTTGAAGATATCGTAGCTGTCACATCATTATATAGACCAGGGCCAATGGAAGAAATACCAACTTATATAACCCGTAGACATAATCCTAACCAAGTTGCTTATTTACATCCTGATTTAGAACCAATCTTAAAAAACACATATGGTGTTATCATTTATCAAGAACAAATTATGCAGATTGCAAGTCAAGTTGCTGGCTTTAGTTATGGTGAAGCAGATATTTTAAGAAGAGCAATGAGTAAAAAGAATCGTGCAATCTTAGAGAGTGAGCGTCAACATTTCATAGATGGTGCAAAAAATAATGGTTACGGTGAACAGATAAGTAAGCAAATTTTTGATTTAATACTTAAGTTTGCTGATTATGGGTTCCCACGTGCCCATGCTGTTAGTTACTCAAAAATTGCATACATAATGAGCTATTTAAAAGTGCACTATCCTCATTATTTTTATGCAAATATCTTGAGTAATGTAATAGGAAGTGAAAAAAAGACTGCAGCTATAATTGACGAAGCTAAGCATCAAAGAATTAGCATTTTGCCTCCCAATATTAATCAAAGTCATTGGTATTATAAGGCAAGTAATAAAGGAATATATTTGTCTTTAGGTACAATTAAAGGAATTGGATATCAAAGCGTTAAATTAATTATTGATGAGCGCCAGCAGAATGGACCTTATAGAGATTTCTTTGATTTTTCAAGACGTATACCTAAAAGGGTGAAAAATAGAAAATTACTTGAGTCTCTTATCTTAGTAGGCGCATTCGACACTTTTGGCAAAACTAGAGCGACATTATTACAAGCAATTGATCAAGTATTAGATTTAAATTCTGATGTTGAACAAGATGATATGCTTTTCGATCTTTTAACTCCTAAACAATCATATGAAGAAAAAGAGGAACTGCCTGATCAATTATTAAGTGATTATGAAAAAGAATACCTAGGATTCTATATTAGTAAACATCCAGTTGAAAAGAAATTTGAAAAGAAACAATATTTAGGTATATTTCAATTGTCTAATGGAAGTCACTATCAACCTATACTTGTTCAATTTGACCATATCAAACAAATAAGAACGAAGAATGGTCAAAATATGGCATTTGTAACTATGAATGATGGAAGAACGATGATGGATGGAGTGATTTTCCCAGATAAGTTTAAAAAATACGAAACTTCTATTTCAAAGGAACAGATGTATATCGTATTGGGTAAATTTGAAAAGCGTAATCAGCAAATGCAACTTATCATCAATCAACTTTTTGAAGTTGAAGCGTATGAACAAACAAAATTGTCTAATTCAAAAAAAGTTATTTTACGTAATGTAACCCATCTTGAACCACAATTTGAACATTCAAAAGTGCAATCTAATAAACAACATGCATTAAATATTTATGGTTTTGACGAATGTGCAAATAAGATGACAATGTTGGGACAAATTGAACGTCAACCTCAAAATTTTGATCTATTAATACAAACTTATTCACCAGCTGATATTAGGTTTATTTAACTTTTAACGATTTTTAAATTATGTTATAGTTAACTGATGATTATTTCTTAATCATCAGTTTTTCTTTTATAATTATTTTTTGTTCTGATTTAACACACTAAATCTGTTTTATCAGCAGAAGAAATAATTTGAATTGCAACATCTAAAAATCAATTTACTTTCAATGATTGTACTATTGTTCTACATATTTACTAGTAAATCGTGTATATTTAAAATGATTCAGTTTTCTATTCATGGATTGATTTATGTACTGAATACATATAGTTCAATGACTTCTCACAAAATAAAATAGGGGTTGATTAAATGTCTTTAAGAGATGACGCTTTAGAAATGCATAGAGAGAACCAAGGTAAACTAGAAATTACACCAAATGTTAAAGTGACAAATAAGCAACAATTAAGCCTAGCATACTCACCTGGCGTTGCTGAACCTTGTAAAGAAATCCATGAAGATCCAAGAAAAGTGTATGAGTACACTATTAAGGGAAATACAGTTGCTGTTGTAACGGATGGAACTGCTGTTCTCGGTTTAGGGAATATTGGAGCAGAAGCAAGTATTCCAGTAATGGAAGGAAAGGCAGCACTGTTCAAAAGTTTTGCGGGTATTAATGGTGTGCCGATAGCATTAGATACAACGGATACTCAAGAAATCATAAAAACAGTTAAACTTATTCAACCCAACTATGGTGGAATTAATCTTGAAGATATATCAGCTCCTCGCTGTTTTGAAATTGAAGAAACCTTAAAGAAAGAGACCAATATACCTATTTTCCATGACGATCAACATGGTACAGCTATCGTTACTATGGCTGGGTTAATCAATGCTTTAAAAATTGTAAATAAAGAGTTAACGGATATAAAAGTTGTATTAAATGGTGCAGGTGCAGCAGGTATCGCTATAGTAAAGTTACTTCATGCTTATGGCGTGAATAATATGATTATGTGCGATTCAAAAGGTGCTATTTATTCTGGCAGAAATTTAGGTATGAATGATACAAAAACATATGTAGCAAAGTGGACGAATAAAGATAAAGTTGAAGGTTCACTTGAAGAAGTGATTAAAGATGCAGATGTTTTTATAGGTGTATCTGTAGCGGATATATTGACGCAAAATATGGTGAAGACAATGGCTGATGACCCAATTATTTTTGCTATGGCTAATCCTAATCCTGAAATCAATCCCAATGAAGCCAAACAAGCAGGTGCAAAGGTTGTGGGTACTGGTCGATCTGATTTTCCGAACCAGATTAATAATGTATTAGCTTTTCCAGGTATTTTTAGAGGCGCTTTGGACGTTGAAGCTACTCATATTAACGAACATATGAAAAAGGCAGCTGTAGAAGCTATCGTTCATTTAATCGACGAAAATGAGTTACATCCCGATTATTGTATACCAGGACCATTTGATAAAAGAGTAGCTCCATCAGTAGCCAAAAATGTAGCTAAAGCTGCTATGGAATCCGGTGTAGCAAGAATTAAAATTGATACACAAGAAATATTTGATAAAACTATGAAACTTACTGACTTAAAATAGATTAAACGAATAGCTATATTTTAGTACTATTACGACTTTTACAAAATATGTAAAGTCTTTTTAAATGAAGTAACAGAGGATATTTGGAGGTTTACCAATGTTTAAAGATTTTTTTAATCGAAGTAAGAAAAAGAAATATTTAACAGTTCAAGATTCTAAACAAAATGATGTACCTGCTGGTATAATGACAAAATGTCCTAAATGCAAAAAAATAATGTATACAAAAGAATTGAATGAAAATTTAAATGTATGCTTTAATTGTGATCATCATATAGCTTTAACCGCATATAAAAGAATAGAAGCAATTTCAGACGAAGGGTCATTTATAGAATTTGATAGAGGTATGACATCTGCTAACCCATTAGACTTTCCTGGATATGAAGAAAAAATTGAAAAAGATCAGCAGAAGACTGGACTTAATGAAGCGTTAGTGTCTGGTACTGCGAAATTAGATGGAATACAATATGGTGTTGCAGTTATGGATGCTCGTTTTAGAATGGGAAGCATGGGTTCAGTAGTTGGTGAAAAAATATGTAGAATTATTGATTATTGTACAGAACATCGTTTGCCATTTATTCTGTTTTCTGCGAGTGGTGGAGCTAGAATGCAAGAGGGAATTATTTCTTTAATGCAAATGGGGAAAACTAGTGTTTCTTTAAAAAGACATTCTGATGCAGGACTATTATATATTTCTTACATAACTAATCCCACTACTGGAGGGGTTTCTGCAAGTTTTGCTTCGGTTGGGGATATTAATTTAAGTGAACCTAAAGCACTAATCGGATTTGCTGGTAGACGTGTTATAGAACAAACAATTAATGAAAAGTTGCCTGATGATTTCCAAACTGCTGAATTTTTACTAGAGCATGGTCAACTTGATAAAGTCATTCATCGAAAAGATATGCGTGAGACTTTATCAAATATTTTAAAAATCCATCAAGAGGTGAGTAACTAATGTTAGATTTTGAAAAACCACTTTTTGAAATTAGAAATAAAATTGATTCTTTAAAAGAATCTCAAGAAAAAAACGAAGTTGATCTTCAAGATGAAATAGATATGCTGGAAGCATCATTAAAAAGAGAAACAACAAAAGTTTATACTAATCTGAAACCTTGGGATCGTGTTCAAATCGCTCGTTTACCAGAAAGACCAACCACATTAGATTATATTTCCTATATTTTTGATTCATTTATTGAGTTACATGGCGATAGAACTTATAGGGATGATCCAGCAATGATTGGTGGAATTGGTTATCTAGATGGTAAGCCAGTAACAGTTATAGGCCAACAACGTGGTAAAGACACGAAAGATAATATTTATCGTAATTTTGGTATGGCTCACCCTGAAGGGTATAGAAAAGCTTTGCGTTTAATGAAACAAGCAGAGAAATTTAATCGTCCAGTATTTACTTTTATAGATACTAAAGGGGCTTATCCGGGTAAAGCAGCTGAAGAAAGAGGTCAAAGTGAATCAATTGCAAAAAATTTGATGGAAATGGCTTCATTAACTGTACCAGTTATTGCTATTGTTATTGGTGAAGGTGGAAGTGGCGGTGCTTTAGGTATTGGAATCTCAAATCGTGTTCTGATGCTTGAAAATAGTACTTATTCAGTTATTTCACCTGAAGGTGCAGCTGCACTTTTATGGAAAGATAGTAACTTAGCTCAAATTGCCGCTGAAACTATGAAAATCACTGCACATGATTTACTAGATTTAGGTATCATAGATGAAGTGATTAATGAACCTCTTGGTGGTGCACAAAAAGATGAAGAAGCGCAAGCCTTATCAATTAAGAAAATGTTCCTTAAACATTTAAATGAATTGAAGCAACTCACACCTGAAGAATTAGCAAATGATCGTTTTGAAAAATTTAGACAAATTGGTTCGGTTGTGGAGTGATTTTGTATAGCTATTAGTCTAATTGTTAGGCTTTTAGCTCTTTTTTTTATGTTGTAATAAAAATTACATTTTTAAAACGTTTACATCTATGAATTGTCTTTCTTTTAATGGAACGTTAAAAAAATTTATGGTAATTTAGAGTTGAAGATAAATCTAGTTAAGGAAAGGTATGTCGTCATGAAGAAGATTGCAGTTTTAACTAGCGGAGGAGATTCTCCGGGTATGAACGCTGCTGTTCGTGCAGTGACTCGAACAGCAATTTACAATAATATTGAAGTTTATGGTGTTTATCAAGGTTACCAAGGTTTACTTGATGATGATATTCATAAGCTTGAATTGGGTTCAGTAGGGGATACAATACAACGAGGAGGAACGTTTCTCTTTTCCGCAAGGTGCCCTCAATTCAAAGAAGAGGATGTACGTAAGAAAGCTATTGAGAATTTACGTAAGCGTGGTATCGAAGGTTTAGTTGTCATTGGAGGAGATGGCAGCTATAGAGGGGCACAACGAATTAGTGAGGAATGTAAAGAAATTCAAACAATTGGTATTCCAGGTACAATTGATAATGATATTAATGGTACGGATTTTACAATTGGTTTTGATACTGCATTAAACACTATTATTGAATCAGTCGATAAGATTAGAGATACGGCATCAAGTCACGCAAGAACGTTTATTGTTGAAGTTATGGGGCGTGATTGTGGAGATTTAGCATTATGGGCTGGATTATCTGTAGGAGCTGAAACGATTGTTTTACCAGAAGTCAATACAGATATTAAAGATGTAGCTGAAAAGATTGAACAGGGTATCAAAAGAGGAAAAAAACATTCTATCGTTATGGTTGCAGAAGGTTGTATGAGCGGCCAAGAATGTGCAGATGAGTTAACGAAGTATATTAACATTGATACACGAGTTTCAGTGTTAGGTCACATTCAACGTGGCGGTAGCCCATCTGGTGCTGATCGAGTATTAGCTTCTCGACTTGGCGGATATGCTATTGAACTTTTAAAACAAGGCGAGACAGCTAAAGGTGTTGGCATTAGGAATAATCAATTAACTTCTACACCGTTTGATGAAATTTTTGCTGAAAATGATCGCAAATTTAATAGTCAAATGTATGAATTAGCAAAAGAATTATCAATTTAAATTTATTTGGGAGGATTATAAAAATGAGAAAGACTAAAATTGTATGTACAATAGGACCAGCTTCAGAATCAGAGGAAATGCTCGAAAAATTAATGAATGCAGGAATGAACGTTGCGCGTTTAAATTTCTCACATGGTAGTCATGAAGAACATAAAGCAAGAATTGATACAATTCGTAAAGTTGCTAAACGTTTAAATAAAACAATTGGCTTGTTATTGGATACTAAAGGGCCAGAAATTCGTACGCACAATATGAAAGATGGGCTTATTGTTTTAGAAAAAGGCAAAGAAGTCATTGTAAGTATGGATGAAGTTGAAGGAACACCTGAAAAATTCTCTGTAACATATGAAAATCTAATCAATGATGTCAATATTGGTTCATATATACTATTAGATGATGGTCTAGTTGAACTTCAAGTCAAAGAAATTAATAAAGATAAAGGCGAAGTTAAATGTGATATCTTAAATACTGGTGAATTAAAAAATAAAAAAGGTGTTAACTTACCTGGTGTTAAAGTTAATTTACCTGGTATCACTGATAAAGATGCCGATGATATCAGATTTGGTATAAAGGAAAATGTAGACTTTATAGCTGCAAGTTTTGTAAGACGTCCTAGTGATGTTTTAGATATCCGTCAAATTCTTGAAGAAGAAAAAGCAGAAATAACAATTTTCCCTAAAATTGAAAACCAAGAAGGTATCGATAATATTGAAGAAATTCTTGAAGTATCTGATGGATTAATGGTAGCACGCGGTGATATGGGTGTTGAAATTCCGCCAGAAAGCGTACCAATGGTTCAAAAAGATTTAATTAGAAAATGTAATAAATTAGGAAAACCTGTAATTACTGCGACTCAAATGCTTGATTCTATGCAACGTAATCCACGTGCGACACGTGCAGAAGCAAGTGACGTAGCTAATGCAATATACGATGGTACTGACGCGGTAATGTTATCAGGAGAAACTGCAGCAGGTCAATATCCAGAAGAAGCTGTTAAAACTATGCGTAATATTGCAGTTTCTGCTGAAGCAGCGCAAGACTATAAAAAATTATTAAGTGATCGTACTAAATTAGTTGAAACATCATTAGTCAATGCAATTGGTGTTTCTGTTGCACATACTGCCTTAAACTTAAATGTAAAAGCTATAGTAGCAGCAACTGAAAGTGGTTCAACAGCACGTACAATTTCTAAATATCGTCCACATTCAGATATCATTGCTGTAACACCTAGCGAAAAAACTGCTAGACAATGTGCAATTGTATGGGGAGTAAATCCTGTAGTTAAAGAAGGACGTAAAACAACTGATGCTTTACTAAATAATGCTGTAGCAACAGCAGTCGAAACTGGTAGAGTTTCAAACGGAGATTTAATTATTATTACTGCTGGTGTACCTACTGGAGAAAAAGGAACTACAAATATGATGAAAATCCACTTAGTAGGTGATGAGATTGCTAAAGGCCAAGGTGTTGGTAGAGGATCTGTTGTAGGCCATGCAATTGTTGCAGATAGTGCAAGTGACTTAGAAGGTAAAGATTTATCTGATAAAGTTATCATTACAAATTCTGTTGATGAAACATTAGTACCATATGTTGAAAAAGCTATAGGTCTAATTACAGAAGAAAATGGTATTACTTCACCAAGCGCAATTATAGGTTTAGAAAAAGGTATACCTACTGTTGTTGGTGTAGAACAAGCAACTAAAGAAATTAAAAATGATATGTTAGTGACTTTAGATGCGTCACAAGGTAAAGTGTTTGAAGGTTATGCTAACGTTCTTTAATTTAACAAATGATAAATTAAAAAAGAAGATTTGATAATCACAAAGCTTTAAAGCTATTCATAAGAGAGCCTGGAACATTGATTTATGTTCCAGGCTCTTATTATTAGGGTAGTTAATTATTGAAATTAAAAATGATTAAATCAACCTTTTTCAATACTAGTTATCGATTTTAAGGTAAAACATCAAATGTCATCTGTATCCTAATTTATTCTTTTTATAACTTACAAAACAAATTATAAAAAATTAAATATATAGGGATTTTTCTATGTTTGACTAATAAAAGTAATAGAAGAATGATTCATTGAAAAATAAAAATTGTAGAAATTAACTAGATAAGATCAGAGGTTTCTAGATGACATCAATTAGTAAAAAGTAAGAAAAGTATATCATTAAAACAAATTAAAAAATCGACACTAGTAATCAGAAATTACTAAGTGTCGATGTAAATTTTATCGTGCTTCTTTATTAGCTTTTTTGTATCTTAAGTACATTAAACCTAATAAAATAAACCAAATAGGCGTGCAGTAAATCGCTCTTCTTGTATCAACATTAATAAATAACAACGCAAATACAAAAACAAAGAAAATAAGAATAAGGTATCCCATGTATTGACCGCCTGGTAGTTTATATGTTGCTTTCTTATGAAGTTCTGGATTTTTACGACTATAGTTAATATAAGCAATAATAATTAATGCCCAAACCACAACAAATAATACTGTAGAAATCGTAGTTACATAAGTAAATACAAGTGTTGCATCAGGGAATATGTAATTCAGTAGCGCTGCAATTAACAATAAAGCTGATGATGCAATAATCGCTTTATGTGGCACACCATGTTTATTAGTACTAGCAAATGTTGGTGGTGCTTGATTTTGGTTTGAAAGTCCATAAAGCATTCTGCTGTTTGAGAAAATACCACTGTTACATGAAGAGGCAGCAGCTGTTAAAACAACGAAATTAATTATTCCTGCTGCAAATGGTATACCAATTAATGCAAACAATCTAACGAATGGACTATTATCTGGATCTACTTTATCCCATGGAATAATAGACATGATGACTGCTAATGCCCCTACATAAAAGATTAAAATTCTAATAGGTACACTATTGATAGCTTTAGGTATAGTTTTTTCTGGATCTTTTGTCTCGCCTGCAGTAACACCAATCATTTCAATACCAACAAATGAGAACAATGCCATTTGGAATGACATAAAGAATCCAGAAGCTCCTTTTGGAAAAATTCCATGTTGATACAAATGAGTTAAACTTGCGTTACCAAATGGTGTTTTGAATGCGAATAAAATCATGATTACACCTACAACGATTAATGCAATGATTGTAACTATTTTGATGATTGCGAACCAGAATTCAAGCTCACCAAACAACTTTGCACTTAATAAATTGAAAGACATTAGAATAAGTACACAAAATAAAGCACTAATCCAATTAGGTATGTCTGGGAACCAAAAACTTATATATTTGGCAACTGCAGTCACTTCAGCCATACCAGTAATAATCCAGCATAGCCAGTAAGTCCAACCAGTTACAAATCCTGCGAACGGTCCTATATATGTGTTGGTCACGTCAGCAAAAGATTTGAAGTTCGTATTTTGAATAATAATTTCTCCCAATCCACGCATGAACATAAATAACATGAACCCTATAATAATATAAGTAAGTAATATTGAGGGACCAGTCATTGCGATAGTTTGTCCGGCACCTAGGAACAGACCAGTTCCTATAGCACCTCCGATGGCAATTAATTGAACATGTCTATTGCTCAATTCTCTTTGTAAATTCTCAGCCATAAGACAACTCCCTTACTATAAGATATATATATTATGCACTTATAATGCAATTTATACAATTCTTTTCGAAAAAAAGTGTGAAAATTCACCATAATTATTATTAATATTTTTTAATCATTCTTGATAACTAAACGAAAAGACATAATCAATTGTGATTTTTTGGAGGAGATAAGTATGGGGAAACCTGTGTTGTTAGGGGTTTTAGATGGCAAATATTATAAGTGGTGACTAGTGATTTTTCTTGTACTGATATGAGAATGTTTTTAATGTTTCACAAATTGTTTGAATTTAGCTATAATATTTATTGAAAGCCATTTCATAAAGAAACAGTAAAGGGGAAATTTATCATGGCAGAATTAAAAAGAGGTTTAGAAGGGGTTATTGCAGCTGAAACTAAAATTAGCTCAATAATTGACAGTCAGTTAACATATGCGGGCTATGATATTGACGATCTCGCAGAAAACGCGCAATTTGAAGAAATAATTTTTTTACTATGGAATTATAGACTTCCTAATGAAAAAGAGCTAAGTGAATTAAAAGAAAAATTATTTGATTATATGACTCTTAACACTAGAGTATACAAGCATTTTGAGGAGTATGTGACAGATCATGTACATCCAATGACTGCTCTACGTACATCAGTATCTTATGTAGCTCATTTTGATCCAGAAGCGGAAAATGAATCTGATGAGAATAAATATGATAGAGCTATTCGTATTCAAGCTAAAATCGCTTCTTTAGTAACGGCTTTCGCTAGAGTTAGAGACGGTAAAGAACCTGTTAAACCTAATTCTGAACTTAGTTATGCAGCAAATTTCTTATATATGTTAAGGGGAGAACTACCAACAGAAGTTGAAGTTGAAGCATTTAATAAGGCATTAATTTTACATGCTGATCATGAACTTAACGCATCTGCATTTACAGCACGTTGCGCAGTATCTTCGTTATCAGATATGTATTCAGGTGTTGTTGCAGCTATTGGTTCATTAAAAGGACCATTACATGGTGGCGCAAATGAACGAGTGATGTCAATGCTTAAAGAAATAGGTAGCATTGATAATGTTGATCACTATTTAGATGAAAGATTTGCAAATAAAGATAAAATTATGGGCTTTGGTCATCGTGTTTATAAAGATGGTGATCCAAGAGCTAAATATTTAAGAGAAATGAGCCGTAAAATCACTGAAGAAACAGGGCAAAGTGAACTGTTTGAAATGTCATTAGCCATTGAGAAGAGAATGAAAGAAGAAAAAGGACTTATTCCTAATGTCGATTTCTTTAGTGCTACAGTCTATCATAGTATGAATATTCCACATGATTTATTCACACCAATATTTGCAGTAAGTCGTGCTTCTGGTTGGATTGCTCATATTTTAGAGCAATATCGAGACAATAGAATTATGCGACCAAGAGCTAAATATATAGGTGAACAAAATCGTAAATATGTGCCTATTGAAGAAAGATCATAAAATAAATTAGTATTATAACTTAAAAATATGGAGGTTAATTGTATGTCTGCAGAAAAAATAACACAGGGTAAAGATGGTTTAAATGTACCTAACGAACCTATTATTCCGTTTATTATTGGTGATGGTATTGGACCTGATATTTGGAAAGCAGCTAGCCGAGTAATCGATGCAGCTGTTGAAAAAGCGTATAATGGAGAAAAACGTATAGAATGGAAAGAAGTTTTAGCAGGTCAAAAAGCTTACGATGAAACTGGAGAATGGTTGCCACAAGAAACGTTAGAAACAATTAAAGAATATTTAATTGCTGTTAAAGGTCCTTTAACAACTCCAATTGGTGGTGGAATTCGTTCGTTAAACGTAGCACTAAGACAAGAGTTAGATTTATTTACTTGTTTACGTCCGGTACGTTGGTTCAAAGGCGTTCCTTCACCGGTTAAACGACCTGAAGATGTTGATATGGTTATTTTCCGTGAAAATACCGAAGATATATACGCAGGGATAGAATTTAAACAAGGTACGTCAGAAGTAAAAAAAGTTATCGATTTCTTACAAAATGAAATGGGAGCAACAAATATTCGTTTCCCTGAAACTTCTGGTATTGGTATAAAGCCAGTATCCAAAGAAGGTACAGAACGTTTAGTAAGAGCGGCTATTCAATATGCACTTGATAATGATCGTAAATCAGTAACTTTAGTTCATAAAGGTAATATTATGAAATTTACTGAAGGTTCATTTAAGCAGTGGGGCTATGATTTAGCTCATAATGAATTTGGTGATAAAGTGTTTACATGGCAACAATATGATGAAATTGTTGAACAAAAGGGTAAAGATGCTGCGAATGAAGCACAAAGTAAAGCTGAACAAGAGGGTAAAATTATTATTAAAGACTCTATTGCTGATATCTTCTTACAACAAATATTAACACGTCCAGCTGAACATGATGTTGTGGCAACTATGAATTTAAATGGTGACTATATCTCTGATGCTCTCGCAGCTCAAGTTGGAGGCATTGGTATTGCGCCTGGTGCTAACATTAACTATGAAACTGGACATGCTATTTTTGAAGCAACACATGGTACTGCACCTAAATATGCTGGTTTAAATAAGGTTAATCCGTCATCAGAAATTTTAAGTTCAGTTTTAATGCTGGAACATTTAGGTTGGCAAAAAGCCGCAGATAAAATCACTGACTCTATTGAGGCAACAATTGCTTCAAAAATCGTAACATATGATTTTGCACGTCTTATGGATGGTGCAAAAGAAGTTTCAACATCTGATTTTGCTGATGAACTAATTAAGAATATTAGATAATTTTTACTAACTTTTTTATAAAAATTTCAAAGAACCTGAGACATAAAATATTAGTGTCTCAGGTTTTTTGTATGATCAATGAATTTAAAATAAGCCTAACATTTTTTTACTTCATTGCGATCCAGTGGAGAGAATATCATCAATAAATTGTACAAACAAAACAAGTTGGAATTGGGATAGAAATGTTTATTTAATACAAATTTAACCCACTTCTTATCTTGAACAATCACTCTGTTTAAATTTCATATTTCTTTTAATAAAGTTTCCTTCAAGAAAATATAAGTCGATGTTACTATCATGTATAATTATTACGGGTAAAATTATAACTTTTATTAAGATTATGTAAATTTGATGTGTAGCTATATTATTTCCATTTAAATATCAGTTATAATATAAATGTATAAAAAGATTAGGAGGCACACTATGTCACAAAAAATATTAGTGGTTGATGATGAGCAATCCATCGTGACCTTACTAAAATATAATTTAGAAACAGCAGGGTATATAGTCGAAGTCGCTTATGATGGTGAAGAGGCATTGAAAAAAGTTGAAACAGAACAACCGGAACTAATTGTATTAGACGTTATGTTGCCAAAAAAAGATGGTATAGAAGTATGTAAAACAATCAGGTCTGATAAAAATTTAGTACCGATTTTAATGTTGACAGCAAAGGACGATGAATTTGATCGGGTTTTAGGACTAGAACTAGGTGCTGATGATTATATGACAAAACCATTTTCACCTAGAGAGGTAGTTGCCAGAGTTAAAGCAATATTAAGACGTTCTCAATTTGTTAATGAAATTGAAAAAGAAGATGTTGATGATGAAGATATTATCATTGGTTCAATTAGAATACGACCTGAATTCTTTGAAGTCTATAAAGAAGATGAATTATTAGAATTGACGCCAAAAGAATTTGAATTGTTATTATATTTAATTGAAAGACAAGGAAGAGTTATTACCCGAGAACATATGTTGAATTCAGTGTGGAATTATGAATTCGCTGGAGATTCTCGAATTGTTGATGTACATATAAGCCACTTAAGAGATAAATTGGAAGAAAATCCTAAGCAACCTAAATTGATAAAGACTGTACGAGGTTTAGGTTATAAACTGGAGAGACCTAAAGCTTAATGTTGAAGTTTCATCTGCGTTTATTACTATTAATTAGTACTATTACAATCATTAGTTTTATTGGTTTAGGCGCTATCATTCACAACACAATTTATCAAACATTAACTAGTAATCAAATTAAAAGCTTAGATAGTGAAGCTCGTAATTATATTAATCTCTTTAATAATAATAAAGAGAAAGAAATCACTAATATAGCTCATAATGAAAAAAATATCATATTAATAAAAGAGAACGATAAAGATAAAATTATTTACTCAAGTGGAAATATTAAAAATATTGACCATAGAATTGATAATGAAGCTAATCCTTCGAAATTAATCAATAAAAATACAAAACTCGGTATGCGTTACACCTATAAGAATACAATAGATAATAAAACAATATACATAAGTGGAATTAATAATGAAATTATTGATTTACAAAAGGATTTATGGAAATATTTGTCTATTGTTGGAGTCATTGTATTATTTACGGTTTATTTAGCAAGTAGAAGTATCAATCGAACATATATTAGACCTATCAATGAAGTAACTTATGCTACATCACTTCTTGCAGATGGATATTACCATGTTCGTGTTCCAGAAAGTAATGTGAAGGAAACTAGAGCATTATTTGTGACTACGAATGACTTAGCGCGACGATTGCAAAAATTAAACAATAGTCAAAAAATTCAATCCAATAGATTAAAAACTACCTTAGAAAATATACCGAGTTCAGTACTGATGATTGATAAACATGGAGAAATTGTAGTTGCTAATCATGCTTATTATCAGGTGTTTAACCCTGATCAAATGGTAGAAAATAAAAGTTACATTGGTTTCATAGATGATAGTATCGAAAAATTGATTATTGAAAGTTTTAGAACTGAAAAAGTTATCTATGAACAATTAGAAGTTGATATTAATAACGTACATACTAAATATTTCGATGTATCTTGCATCCCCATTTTAACTAAATCTAAAAAAAATTTACAAGGTATGGTGGTTGTGCTTCATGACATTACTAATTTGCAGAAATTAGAAAACCTTAGAAGGGAATTTGTTGCTAATGTGTCACATGAACTCAAAACACCGATTACTTCAATCAAAGGTTTTGCAGAAACTCTGATTGAAGGTGCTAAAAATGATGAACAATCGCTTGATATGTTTTTAAATATTATTTTAAAAGAATCTAATAGAATAGAGTCATTGGTTACAGACCTATTAGATTTATCACATATTGAACAGCAAAAAGAACTTGAAATAAATTATATGAATTTGTCTGAATTAGCTATTAGTATAATAGATAATTTACAAACACAAGCACAAAATAAGAGAATCAAAATACAATCTGAAATTGAAAAAGACGTTATCATTGAGGCACATGAAAATAAAATAGCGCAAGTTATTACTAATTTGCTATCAAATGCTATAAATTATTCCTCAGAAGATAATAAGGTAATAGTAAGAGTATATAGAAATGACAATAAAGTATATTTAGAGATTCAAGATTATGGCATTGGTATAAGTGAAACAGATCAAAAGCGTATATTTGAACGTTTCTATCGTGTAGATAAAGCGAGAAGTAGAGATTCAGGTGGTACAGGACTTGGTCTTTCTATAACAAAACATATTGTTGAAGCACATAACGGTAGAATTGATGTGAAAAGTGAACCTGGCAAAGGTTCAATATTCAAAGTTCTATTTAATGATAATTAAATTTGAGGGCACTACATTGTTGGTACAGACAAAGTGGTGTCCTTTGTTGTAGTTATTATTTAGAAATATAATGTTAAGACTCATGCTATTAATTAAAACCAAAATACATATTGTCATTGACAGACATAAGATGAGTGCAAACTCATAGATGGGAAATTTTTAAGAATCATTTAACTTAATATTTTTTTAGCATTTATAAGTTAACTATTAGTAATAGTTAATGCGTAGTGAGTACTAAACTCGCTTACTCGTTATGTATTTGTATATATGCTAAAATATATGTAAATCTGTTCTGGAGGTTACGTATTTTGAATAAATTAGTATTAATAGATGGTAATAGTTTAAGCTTTAGAGCGTTTTATGCTCTTCCTTTACTTTCAAACCATGCAGGTATTCATACAAATGCAGTTTACGGCTTTGCTATGCTTTTAGAAAAAATAATTAAAGAAGAAAAACCGAATCATTTTTTAGTTGCATTTGATGCAGGTAAAACGACTTTCAGACATTCTAAGTACAGTGAATATAAAGGTGGTCGTCAAAAAACTCCACCTGAACTAAGTGAACAATTTCCATATATTCGTCAACTATTAGATGCGTATCATATTAAAAGATATGAACTTGATAATTATGAAGCTGATGACATTATAGGAACATTAAGTAGACAAGCTGATGAAGCTGATTTTGAAACCATTATCATTACAGGTGATAGAGACTTAACTCAATTAGCCACTGATAATGTTACAATATATTATACAAAAAAAGGTGTTACCGACGTTGATCATTATACACCTGAATTTATAGCAGAGAAATATCAGGGGTTAGTGCCGAAACAAATTATCGATATGAAAGGTCTAATGGGGGATACCTCTGACAATATTCCTGGAGTCGCTGGTGTCGGCGAAAAGACGGCAATTAAATTACTTAATCAATTTGAGTCAGTAGAAGGGGTCTATGAACATATTGAGGAGGTTACTGCAAAAAAATTAAAAGAAAAACTCATTAATAGTAAAGCTGATGCCTTAATGAGTAAAGATTTAGCAACAATCAATGTTCACAGTCCGATTGAAGTATCATTAGAAGATACAAAATTAACTCTTCAAGACGACACTGCAGAAAAAATTGAACTATTTAAAAAGCTAGAATTTAAACAGCTACTAGCAGATATAGACACACCTTCTAATAATGAAGAAGTTATAGATAAAACTTTTGAAATTGAGCAAGACTTTCAAAATGTAGATTTGAATGATTTAAATGAAGCGGTAATACATTTTGAACTTGAAGGTACTAATTATCTTAAAGACGCTATTCTCAAATTTGGTTTTTATACAAATCATCAACATGTAGTAATAAATGCTGATGATGTAAAGAATTATAAAAATTTAGTTCGATGGCTTGAAGATAAAAATACAACCAAAATTGTCTATGATGCAAAAAAGACTTATGTATCTGCTCATCGATTAGGGATTAATATAGAAAATATTGAATTTGATGTTATGTTAGCAAGCTATATTATTGACCCATCACGTTCTATTGATGACGTTAAATCTGTTGTAAGTTTATATGGACAAAATTATGTAAAAGATAATATTACAATTTTTGGGAAAGGTAAGAAACATCATATACCTGAAGAATCAATTTTAAACGAACACATTGCTTCCGTGACAGAAGCTATATCAGCTGTAACTCCAATCATGAAATCACAGTTAGAAGATTATAATCAAATTGAACTGTTGAAAGATTTAGAATTACCATTAGCAAGAATTTTAAGTGAAATGGAAGAAATTGGTATATATATCGATATCAATGATTTGAAAGAAATGGAATTCGAAATTCAAAAAAAATTAGATGTATTAATTTCCAATATTCATGAGTCTGCTGGTGAAGCATTTAATATAAATTCTCCTAAACAATTAGGTGTTGTTTTATTTGAAACATTACAATTGCCTGTCATTAAGAAGACCAAAACGGGCTATTCAACAGCTGTAGATGTATTAGAAAAACTACAAGGTGAGCATCCTATTATAGATGATATTTTAGAATATAGACAACTTTCTAAGTTGCAATCTACGTATGTAGAGGGATTACAAAAAGTAATAAGCAAAGATCACAGAATTCACACACGTTTTAATCAAACGCTTGCTCAAACTGGTAGATTATCTAGTGTAGATCCTAATTTACAAAATATACCTATACGATTAGAAGAAGGAAGAAAGATTAGAAAGGCCTTTAAACCAACTTCTAAGGATAGTGTGATTTTATCTGCTGATTATTCACAAATTGAGTTACGTGTACTTGCGCATATCACGCAAGATGAAAGTTTAAAACATGCATTTATAAACGGACATGATATTCACACTGCAACAGCAATGAAAGTATTTAATGTTGAATCTGATCAGGTTGATAGTTTAATGAGACGTCAAGCAAAAGCTGTTAACTTTGGTATTGTTTACGGCATCAGCGATTATGGATTGAGTCAGAGCTTGGGTATCACTAGAAAAAAAGCTAAAGCATTTATTGATGATTATTTAGCTAGTTTTCCAGGTGTAAAACAATATATGTCTGACATTGTTAAAGATGCAAAAGCACAAGGTTATGTAGAAACACTACTTCATCGTCGTCGATACATTCCTGATATAACAAGTAGAAACTTTAATTTAAGAAGTTTTGCAGAAAGAACAGCAATGAATACGCCCATTCAAGGTAGTGCGGCTGACATAATAAAATTAGCAATGGTTAAATTCAGTGAAAAGATTAAAGAAACTAAATATCATGCTAAGTTATTATTACAAGTTCATGATGAACTCATATTTGAAATACCAAAATCAGAAGTAGAAGATTTTAGTAAATTTGTAGAAGAAATTATGGAACAAGCATTAGTGCTTGATGTACCTTTAAAAGTAGATTCTAATTATGGTGCAACATGGTACGATGCTAAATAAAGAAAGGATAATATCATGCCTGAACTACCTGAAGTTGAACATGTTAAAAGAGGTATTGAGCCATTAATAAAAAGTGCAAAAATAGAGAAAGTAACTTTTGCAAAAAATGTAATTAACGGTAAGAATAATCACCGTGAGACGATTATAAAAGGTATGGAATTAGATACTTTTAAAAAACTTACTGAAGGTTATGTTATAAAAAAAGTTGAAAGAAGAAGTAAGTACATTATATTTTATATAGCCTATCATGACGAAGACAGAATCTTAGTTAGTCATTTAGGTATGGCAGGCGGTTTTTTCGTTGTTAATAACCTTGATGAGATAAGTACACCGAATTATCGAAAGCATTGGCAAGTCATTTTCGATTTGGATAATGATCAAAAATTAGTCTATTCTGATATCAGACGGTTTGGAGAAATCAGAAATATAGTCAATTTTGATAGTTATCCCTCTTTATTAGAAATCGCTCCAGAACCATTTGAAGAGGTGGCATTTGAACACTATTTAGAATGTTTGACTTTGAAAAAATATAAGAACAAACCAATAAAACAAACGATTCTTGATCATCGTGTTATAGCAGGAGCTGGAAATATCTATGCCTGTGAAGCTTTATTCAGAGCTGGTATTACTCCGGATAAAATTACAAATTCACTCACTAAACAAGAAAGAAAATCTCTCTTTTATTATGTTCGAGAAGTTTTAGAAGAGGGTATAAAATATGGAGGTACTAGTATTTCAGATTATAGGCACGCAGATGGTAAAACAGGACAAATGCAATTACATTTAAATGTATATAAACAAAAAAAGTGCAAGGTTTGTGGTCATTCGATTGAAACAAAAGTGATAGCTGGAAGAAATAGTCATTTTTGTCCAAACTGTCAGAGATAAAGGAAGAGTGAAATAATGTCTAAAGTGATTGGGGTAACAGGTGGTATTGCCACTGGAAAATCAACTGTTTCAGAATTATTAACAGCATATGGGTTTAAAATAGTAGATGCTGATATTGCTTCACGCGAAGCAGTTAAAAAAGGATCTAAGGGACTTGAACAAGTTAAAGAGATTTTTGGGGAAGAAGCAATTGACGAAAATGGTGAGATGAATCGTCAATATGTAGGAGAGATTGTTTTTAATCATCCTGACTTACGCGAGGCTCTTAATGAAATAGTTCATCCTATTGTAAGAGAGATAATGGAACAAGAGAAAAACAATTATCTAGAACATGGATATCATGTAATTATGGATATCCCATTGTTGTACGAAAATGAATTACAAGATACTGTAGATGAAGTTTGGGTGGTTTACACTTCTGAAAGTATTCAAATCGATCGTTTAATGGAAAGGAATAATTTATCATTAGAAGATGCAAAAGCACGTGTATATAGTCAAATATCTATAGATAAAAAAAGTAGGATGGCAGATCATGTGATAGATAATCTAGGTGATAAATTAGAACTTAAACAAAATTTACAAAAATTACTTGAAGAAGAAGGGTATATTCAATCTGAGAGTGAATAGTAAATATAATGAAAATCGTATAGAATGCTTTTATATTGTTATCACTAAGTGTATGTATTATAAATAAATAATTACATATTAAATACTAACAATTAGAGCCACAAATTAGGCTGGGACATAATTCCTAGCAAAATAGCCAGTAAATGAGTTTTTATAAATTCATTTACTGGCTTCTTTATTTACAATACTTCGTATTGTTGGCTCGCTTTCTTAGGGGACAGCTTCATCCTGTAGTCTTTAGCTTGTCCTATCTTCTCATGAGTTTCGCCCAAATACTTTGTATTTATATGTAATTTAACATTGAAATACTTTCAAAAATAAGGTCCTTTCGTATAATTTAACAAATACCACTAAACTAAATTAACGAGGTACCTTATGTATAAAGATTATAATATGACTCAATTTACTTTACTAAAGGAAACTTCAGTACATATTCCCACACATGATATGTCACAATATGCGAATGATATTGTTGAAACAATTCCCGATACTGAATTCAGACCGCATCGTTGCGCAACATTATAGCATCCTAATATGATGTTGAAAGTAGTGTTTTATGCCTACACATAATCTGTATTTTCGGGTAGAAAAATTTCTTGATGATAGTATTCGAATGATGTGGTTTTCACAAATTCAAAATTCTTCTTATAAAACGATTAATCGATATAGAGTAAATACAAAAGTAGATGTTTTATTAGAATCCTTATTTATTCAATTCCATAGTCAATGTTTGAATCAAAATCTTATAAATGATAAAGCTTAATTTATATTTATAGATAAATTTGTCAGTAAACGCTTTCATTTAAAATTGAATATGTTATACTATTTCCATAAAGTATAACATATAAAACAAGGGGTGCTTTGAATGGCAACGAATATTGCAATTAACGGTATGGGTAGAATAGGTAGAATGGTGTTACGAATAGCACTAAATAATAAAAATTTAAATGTGAAAGCGATTAACGCTAGTTATCCACCTGAAACAATTGCACATTTACTTAATTATGATACGACGCATGGAGTTTATGATAAAAAAGTTGAACCGATAGAAAGTGGTATTAAAGTGAATGGACATGAAATTAAATTACTTTCTGATCGCAATCCAGAAAATTTACCATGGAATGAGATGGATATTGATGTTGTTATAGAAGCGACAGGTAAATTTAATCATGGAGATAAAGCAGTTGCTCATATTAATGCAGGTGCTAAAAAGGTATTACTCACTGGACCGTCTAAAGGTGGAGACGTTCAAATGATTGTTAAAGGAGTCAATGATAATCAACTTGATATTGATACATACGATATCTTTAGTAATGCATCTTGTACTACTAATTGTATCGGTCCAGTTGCAAAAGTCCTCAATGATAAATTTGGAATCATAAATGGTCTGATGACAACAGTTCATGCGATAACAAATGATCAAAAAAATATTGATAATCCACACAAAGATTTAAGAAGAGCACGTTCTTGTAATGAAAGTATTATTCCAACGTCAACAGGTGCTGCTAAAGCACTTAAAGAAGTATTGCCTGAAGTTGAAGGTAAACTTCATGGAATGGCTTTAAGAGTACCAACAAAAAATGTCTCTCTCGTTGATTTAGTTGTTGATTTAGAACAGAATGTTACAGTTACACAAGTTAATGACGCATTTAAAAATGCCGATTTAACAGGTGTTCTTGATGTTGAAGAAGCTCCTTTAGTTTCTGTAGACTTTAACACAAATCCTCATTCAGCTATTATTGATTCTCAATCTACGATGGTTATGGGACAAAATAAGGTGAAAGTTATCGTTTGGTATGATAATGAATGGGGTTATTCGAATAGAGTTGTTGAAGTAGCTGACAAAATTGGACAATTAATTGATGATAAAGCAATGGTAAAAGCCATTTAATTGAATATTTATACTTGCACTAAACCTGAGATAGCCATATTATCTCAGGTTTATTTATATACAAATAGCCCTAAACAAAGTTGAAGCATCATTGATGTTATTATAGATAACCAATTAGCTTTAGACATATTACTAGATACTTTCTTTATAGAAAAATGATCCATAGTCATTATTTATTAATCAAGTTGAGATGATTTTGAAATGAGGTGATTTTAACGAATCATCTTTCAAATTATAATTTAATAATGGTACTTTTGGTCGTATTTATAAAATTGTATAGTACATTTAAATGATTGAAATTCATTTAATATGTTTAATCACGTTAAAATGTAATATTTTTAATAAATAACATAGTACACTAAAACCTTTATTTATAAGATATATTTTCCTTTTTTACACATAGTGGTGTTATCAATGTATCATTACATTCTTTCATTTATAGTTGTAATTGACCTTTCTTTTTTACACAGTACTTTTATAGTATAATGTACGGTGATCAAACTTGGGAGGGTGATATATATGAAATGCCCAAAATGTAATTCTACACATTCCAGAGTGGTTGATTCTAGACATGCAGATGAGGCCAATGCGATTAGACGTAGAAGAGAATGTGAAAATTGCGGAACGCGTTTTACAACATTTGAACATATTGAAGTAAGTCCATTAATAGTAGTGAAGAAAGATGGAACTAGAGAACAATTTTTAAGAGAAAAAATATTAAATGGTTTAGTAAGATCTTGCGAGAAACGACCAGTGCGTTATCAACAACTTGAAGACATAACTAATAAAGTGGAGTGGCAACTTAGAGATGAAGGACAAACTGAAATTTCTTCTAGAGAAATTGGCGAGCATGTTATGAATTTATTAATGCATGTTGACCAAGTTTCTTATGTAAGATTTGCATCTGTATATAAAGAATTCAAAGATGTTGATCAACTCTTAGAGTCAATGCAAGGTATCTTGAGTGATAATAAACGGAGTGATAAATAGATGGGGTTACAAACCTATGAATATGGTCTAAAACCACAAGATGGATTTGAGGTGATTACACATTTCGAATTCACCTCACAACATTTAGATATTTTAAATCGACTATTTACCCCTTTAATTGGAGTTGAATCAATAGGACTCTATCATTTTATGAGTCAATTCATAGACGAAAGTCAACAACTCGGGTTAACGCATTATATATTCATGAATGAACTAAAAATTAACTTATTAGATTTTAGGGAGCAAATGGACAATTTAGAGGCTATTGGATTGATTAAAACATTTGTAAGGCATGAAGAAAAGTATTCTCACTTTGTTTATGAGTTAATTCAGCCTCCAACAGCCTATCAATTTTTTAATGATCCTATGTTATCAGTATTTTTATTTAGTGAGGTTGATAAAAAGCGTTATCAAGCACTTAAATCTTATTTCGAAAAAGATGAGAAAGATTTAAGCAAATATCAACAGACCACTAGAAAATTTACAGAAGTATTCAATGTACCTAAAAAGGTCAATGTTTCAGATCAAATTAATTTAAAGCAAATCAAACATTATAATGGCATAGATTTATCTAATGAAACTTTTGATTTTGAAATGTTGAGACAGATGTTGAACCATCATTTTATTAGTAATGAAATTATCGATAAAGAAGCTAAGAATTTGATTATACAACTTGCGACGCTTTATGGGATTACTGAAGATGGCATGAAAAATGTTATATTAAGCTCCATTACCAGTGCACAACAGTTATCTTTTGAAGAAATGCGTAAGCAAGCTAGAACTTATTATCTGATTGAACATGATAATCAATTGCCTAAATTAGAGCATCAAACACATAAAACTAACGATGAAAAAAAAGATCGACACGCAAAAGATACTACAAATGATTGGTTACAACTGCTAGATGAAACAAGTCCGATTGATATGTTAGCAAGTTGGTCTGATTCAGAACCTACACAGTCGCAAAAAAGTATGATAGAAGAATTGATTAACCGTGAAAAAATGAATTTTGGTGTAATCAATATACTTTTACAGTTTGTTATGCTAAAAGAAGATATGAAGTTGCCAAAATCTTATATTTTCGAAATTGCTTCTAACTGGAAGAAAATTGGTATTTCAAATGCCAAACAAGCATATGAATACGCATTACAAGTTAATCAAACTAAAAATTATGAAACACATTCTAATGATAAACGGCAGAACAATCGTGGAAGACAAAATCAATTTTTATCCAAAGAAAAGACGCCTAAATGGCTTCAAAATAGGGACAATCAAGAAGATAATAAAGATATAAATGATGACACTCTCGAAGAAGATCGACAAGCATTTCTTGAAAAGTTAAATCAAAAGTGGAAGGAGGAAGATAATTAATGAAAAGTTTCAGAAATATCATGGGCGATTCTCAAAATCTAGATAAACGTATACAAAAAATAAAACAAAATGTGATTAATGATCCTGACGTTAAACATTTTCTTGAGAGAAATCGTAGTCATATAACTAATGAGATGATAGACGAAGATTTAAATGTTCTTCAAGAGTATAAAGACCAACAAAAAGTCTATGATGGACATCGCTATGATGATTGTCCGAATTTTGTAAAAGGACATGTTCCTGAACTATATATCGAAAATGAAAGAATCAAAATTAGATATCTACCTTGCCCGTGTAAAATAAAACATGATGAGGAACGATTCGATTCACAACTTATTATATCTCACCATATGCAAAGAGATACACTTCATGCAAAGCTAAAAGATATTTATATGAATAATCGAGAGAGACTTGATGTAGCAATGGCAGCTGACAAAATCTGTACAGCAATTACTAATGATGAAAAAGTAAAAGGATTATATTTATATGGGCCTTTTGGTACAGGAAAATCATTCATATTGGGTGCTATTGCAAATCAACTTAAATCGCAAAAGATTTCATCAACTATTGTATATTTACCAGAATTTATACGCACTTTAAAAGGTGGTTTTAAAGACGGTAGTTTTGAAAAAAAATTACAACGTGTGAGAGAAGCTAATATTTTGATGTTAGATGACATTGGCGCAGAAGAAGTCACACCGTGGGTAAGAGATGAAGTGATTGGTCCTTTATTACATTATAGAATGGTACATGAACTTCCTACATTTTTTAGTTCTAATTTTAATTATAGTGAACTTGAGCATCATCTTTCAATAACTAGAGATGGCACTGAAAAGACTAAAGCAGCTAGAATTATTGAAAGAATTAAAACTTTATCGTCACCTTATTATTTGACTGGCAAAAATTATAGAAACAATTGAATTTTAAAGTATGTGGTGTATAATAGAGATAAATCTTAATCGTTGAAACTATTGAAGATACGATAATTTAATCTCTGTTACACAGAAAGTCATTAACTGATGAGAATATGGCTAACACATTAAATTATTACTACTTCGTTATTATTGATATTTGTAATGAATATCCGGCTCAAGACCGTTATCTTATGTAGAGTATAGTATATGACTGGTCACGCATGTTTTTCATATACTTAACTAGGGTGGTACCACGACAAACTCGTCCCTTGCTAGGGGGCGAGTTTTTTTATGCTCAGTAAAGTCAATTTATTCAATAAGCCAACGATCAGATGTTTTATTAAATAGGAGGATAACATATGAATCAAATTAATATTCAATTTCCAGATGGTAATACAAAAGAATTTGATAAAGGGACTACTACAGAAGACATCGCTCAATCAATTAGTCCAGGATTAAGAAAAAAGGCAGTTGCGGGAAAATTCAATGGTCAACTTGTCGATTTAACACGCCCTTTAGAACAAGATGGAACTATTGAAATTATTACGCCTGGGAGTGAAGAAGCGTTAGAAGTACTTCGTCATTCAACAGCTCATTTAATGGCACAAGCATTAAAACGTTTATACGGTGACGTTAAATTTGGTGTTGGTCCTGTAATAGAAGGCGGATTCTATTATGATTTTGATATGGATGATAAGGTTTCATCAGATGATTTTGATAAAATTGAGAAAACAATGAAACAAATTGTGAACGAAAATCATAAAATTGTAAGAGAAGTAGTTAGTAAAGAAGAAGCAAAAGACTTCTTTAAGGATGATCCTTATAAATTAGAACTTATTGATGCAATTCCTGATGATGAGAGTGTAACACTTTATACACAAGGTGAATTTACTGATCTTTGTCGAGGCGTACATGTACCTTCAACTTCTAAAATTAAAGAGTTCAAACTATTATCTACAGCTGGTGCTTATTGGCGTGGAAATAGTGATAATAAAATGTTACAACGAATTTATGGTACAGCCTTCTTTGACAAAAAAGATTTGAAAGCACATCTAAAAATGTTGGAAGAACGTCGTGAGCGTGATCATCGTAAAATTGGTAAAGATTTAGAATTGTTTACAAATAATCAACTCGTTGGTGCTGGTTTACCGTTATGGTTACCGAATGGTGCTACAATACGTAGGGAAATAGAACGTTATATTGTCGATAAAGAAGTAAGTATGGGATACGATCATGTTTACACACCAGTATTAGCCAATGTTGATTTATATAAAACATCTGGTCACTGGGATCATTATCAAGAAGATATGTTCCCAGCAATGAAGTTAGATGAAGACGAAGCTATGGTCTTAAGACCAATGAACTGTCCACATCATATGATGATTTATAAAAATAAACCCCATTCTTATCGCGAATTGCCTATACGTATTGCTGAATTGGGTACTATGCATCGTTACGAAGCAAGTGGTGCAGTATCAGGTTTACAACGCGTTCGAGGAATGACATTGAATGATTCGCATATTTTTGTTAGACCTGACCAAATTAAGGAAGAATTTAAACGTGTAGTTAATATGATTCAAGATGTATACAAAGATTTTGGTTTTGAAGATTATCGCTTCAGATTGAGTTATAGAGATCCTGAAGATAAACACAAGTATTTTGATGATGATGAAATGTGGGAAAAAGCTGAATCAATGCTTAAAGAAGCATCAGATGAATTAGGTTTAACATACGAAGAAGCCATTGGTGAGGCAGCATTCTATGGGCCTAAGTTAGATGTTCAAGTAAAAACAGCAATGGGAAAAGAAGAAACTTTATCAACAGCACAACTTGATTTTCTTTTACCAGAACGTTTTGACTTAACGTACATTGGTCAAGATGGAGAACAACATCGTCCTGTAGTTATACACCGTGGTGTAGTTTCTACTATGGAACGTTTTGTTGCATTTTTAACTGAAGAAACAAAAGGTGCATTTCCAACTTGGTTGGCGCCAATGCAAGTTGAAATTATTCCTGTAAATGTAGATTTACATTATGATTATGCTAGACTTTTACAAGATGAACTAAAATCGCAAGGTGTTCGCGTTGAAATTGATGATCGTAATGAAAAAATGGGATATAAAATTCGTGAAGCTCAAATGAAAAAAATACCTTATCAGATTGTTGTAGGTGACAAAGAAGTAGAGAATCAAGAAGTAAATGTAAGAAAATATGGTTCTGAAAAACAAGAATCAGTTGAAAAAGATGAATTTATTTGGAATGTTATTGATGAAATCCGTTTAAAAAAGCATAGATAAACTTGAAAATATAAAGGATATCATGTATATTACAAATTAATATAATAAATAGAGTTAGAGGTTGCATTATTAATGACTAACTTATCAGAAGTCGTATGGGACAAGTGTTGAATAAGCGAAAGGTAATAATGCCGAAATGATGTTAATTCCATAAGTTAGCATTGTTGGGACAACTTTCGAATAGAAGTTGTACTGTCACTTTATGTGATGTGCTACCTTATATAGATAAACTTAAGTGGTTGCATATCTTAAAGGTATGTAACCACTTTTCACATTATTGATACAGATATAAAGATAAGTGATATAAAAGTAAAATGATATTAATATCATTTCACTTTTATATCATCTATACCAAATTTATCTACAACAATGATATGCATTGATGTGGTAACAAGTTAGCCTCTACTTATGAAGGAAAGGGAGCTTCTATGAATAAGAATAATAAACAAATTGACGGTGTTCAAAGAGGGTTAAAAGATAGACATATTTCAATGATTGCCATTGGGGGATGTATAGGAACTGGTCTATTCATGACTTCTGGTGGAGCTATACATGACGCAGGTGCATTGGGCGCTTTGATTGCCTATGCAGTTATTGGAGCGATGGTGTTTTTTCTAATGACGTCGTTAGGGGAGATGGCGACATATTTGCCTGTGTCAGGTTCATTTAGTACTTATGCTACACGCTTTGTTGATCCTTCACTAGGATTTGCTTTAGGATGGAATTATTGGTTTAACTGGGTGATTACAGTAGCAGCTGATGTTACTATTGCAGCGCAAGTTATACAATATTGGTCCCCTATGCAAGGTATACCAGCTTGGGTCTGGAGTTGTATCTTCCTTATTATTATTTTCGCGCTTAATTCTTTATCTGTTAGAGTATATGGAGAGAGTGAATATTGGTTCGCACTTATCAAAGTAGTTACAGTCATCATATTTATAGGAATTGGTATCTTAACTATTTTAGGAATTATGGGTGGAGAATTTGTAGGATTTGATACGTTTACAAAAGGAGATGGGCCAATACTAGGTGGGAATTTAGGTGGCAGCTTGCTATCAATTCTCGGTGTATTTCTAGTCGCAGGCTTCTCATTCCAAGGAACTGAACTTATTGGTATTACAGCAGGTGAATCTGAAAATCCAGAAAGGGCAGTTCCAAAAGCGATTAAACAGGTATTTTGGCGTATACTTTTATTTTACATTCTAGCTATTTTCATTATTGGTATGTTGATTCCATATGATAGTAAGGCGTTAATGGGCGGTGGTGATAGTATAGCTACTTCACCTTTTACATTAGTATTTAAGAACGCTGGACTAGCATTTGCTGCTTCATTTATGAATGCTGTTATATTAACAAGTGTATTATCAGCAGGTAACTCTGGAATGTATGCTTCAACAAGAATGTTATATTCAATGAGTAGAGATAAATTAGCTTATAATTCTTTTGGAAAAACAAATAAAAATGGGGTACCATATGTATCTTTAATTGCTACTGGAATACTAGTCATTCTTATTTTTGCTTTGCAACATTTAAGTGGAGATGCATATGAATACATTGTAGCTGCTAGTGGGATGACTGGTTTTATTGCTTGGGTTGGTATAGCAATCAGTCACTTTAGATTTAGACGCGCATTTGATAAACAAAATTATGATAAATCAAAATTAAAATATAAAGCGAAGTTATTCCCATTTGGTCCGATTTTTGCAGGTGTTTTATGTGTAATAGTTATCATTGGACAAGATGTAGATTTTATTAAAACAGGTAACTTTGATATGAATAGATTTTTTATAACTTACATGGGAATTCCTGTATTCTTAATTTTCTTCTTTTACCATAAATTTAGATATAAAACTAAAAAGATTCCTCTAAACAAAGTTGACTTAAGGCAAGATGTTTCGATGGAAGAAATAAGACACCATAAAAATAATTAAAAAAGGTTTGACTTAAACAATAAATATTGATATGATTATTAACGTTGAATACGAAACGAACCAAGTAGAAGCACCCGCTTCTCACCTGTGGCGACGCTAATGCAGTTGGCAGGTCAATCATGTTACACATTTATTGTGTCTAAGAAGAGCGGGTATTTATACTCGCTCTTCTTTTTGCTTGGAACAATTTCGTAAATTTCTGGGAGGTGTCAACCATAGCAAAAGATCAAACTCAAATTAATGAGAAAATTCGTGCAAAAGAACTACGCTTAATAGGCCAAGATGGTGAACAAATTGGTGTTAAATCTAAACGTGAAGCTTTAGAAATGGCTGAACGTGTTGATTTAGATTTAGTTGTTGTAGCACCAAATGCAAAACCACCTGTTGCGAGAATAATGGATTATGGTAAATATAAATTCGAACAGCAGAAAAAAGAAAAAGAAATGAAGAAGAAACAAAAAGTCATTAATGTTAAAGAATTACGTTTAAGCCCAACTATTGAAGAACATGATTTTCAAACTAAGTTGAAAAATGGACGTAAGTTCTTATCTAAAGGCGATAAATGTAAAGTTTCAATTCGTTTCAGAGGTCGTGCGATTACACATAAAGAAATTGGTCAACGTGTGTTAGAAAAATTTGCAGATGAATGTAAAGATATTGCAACTGTTGAACAAAAGCCTAAAATGGAAGGGCGTCAAATGTTTATTATGTTAGCGCCTATCAACGAAAAATAAACGTTAAATTATAGGAGGAAATGAATCATGCCTAAAATGAAAACTCACCGTGGAGCAGCTAAACGTGTTAAAAGAACTGGTTCAGGTCAATTAAAACGTTCTAGAGCTTTCACATCTCACTTATTCGCAAATAAAAATACTAAACAAAAACGTCAATTACGTAAAGCTAAGTTAGTTTCTAAAAGTGATATGAAACGTGTTAAACAATTATTAGCATACAAAAAATAAGATTTTAAACGAATATATACGATAGAGATCATCTAAGGAGGAATTTATTATGCCACGAGTTAAAGGTGGAACAGTAACAAGAGCACGTCGTAAAAAAACGATTAAATTAGCTAAAGGTTACTTTGGTTCAAAACATACATTATATAAAGTAGCTAAACAACAAGTAATGAAATCAGGACAATATGCTTTCCGTGACCGTCGTCAACGTAAGCGTGATTTCCGTAAATTATGGATAACACGTATTAATGCAGCTGCACGTCAACATGACATTAGCTACTCACGTCTAATGAACGGATTAAAAAAAGCTGAGATTGATATTAATCGTAAAATGTTATCAGAAATTGCAATCTCAGACGACAAAGCTTTCGCTGAATTAGTATCAAAAGCTAAAGAAGCTTTAAAATAATATTTATACAAGACTTGAGACAATAATCTTTGTCTCAGGTCTTTTTATATGCTTGTTGTTAATATATTATTTAAAAGTACTTAAATATTGAGTACAATACCTTGATGTAATGACGGACATATTTTATTTATTTGGTCATTTTCATAATACTAGGTTATTTCAAATCATGCTTTGAAATAATCAATATATACGAAGTCAATAACTAATAAGAGATAAATTTTCATTCATGTTATGACAGTGAGGTGTATAATTTTACTTTGCTAAAAGTTTCATCATATCAATAATGTAAGATTGTGTCTTATTTTAATTAAGAATATAATGACACTTTTATCGTTTTACATATACATATATTCAATCGCAAAAAATGATAATTTTTGCTAAAATGACTGATAGTATACTATATCTAAAAGGAGATAATCATGTCTAAATTTGATGAACAAATAATTGTTGTAAACAGAGATATTTTATTTAACAAAGATGAGAATGCTTTTAATGGTTTTTTACATAAAAATAATTTCAAAGGAAAAGAAATTTTTAGCGCGTTAAGTAAATATGAAGTGAAAAGACGTGGTGATATGGAAGATGATCCATCGTTTAAACAATTAATATCATATTGCCTACTAGAAAATGAGAAGGGAGAAATCCTTGTTTACGAGCGTCTTTCTGGTGGGGGGGAAGAACGGTTACATGGTCAGTCATCTATCGGTGTTGGTGGTCATATGAATGATGTTACTGGAGCTGATTCAATTAATGAAGTTTTAAGAGTTAATGCTCAACGAGAATTAGAAGAAGAAGTAGGATTAAGTAATAATAAATCTCAAAATATGGAATATTTAGGTTTTATAAATGATGATGATAATGATGTGGGTAAAGTTCATATGGGCGTCGTATTTAAAATCACTGTGCAATCAAACGATGTTGAAGCAAAAGAAACTGATACGCTAAAAATTAAATGGATAGAACAAGGCGACATTCATTCCTATGAGGATTTTGAAACATGGAGTGCATTAATTCTTCAAGATATATCATGATTGGAGTGCTAAATTAATGGCTGATATTATACCTTTTCCGCAGTCTAAAAGTAAAGTGATTAAACAAATAAATGATGCAGAAAGAAATGCAGATTTTGAAAAGATGTATCATTTGTTTAATTTATATGAACAGCATTTCGACCTTAACGAGGATATTGCATTAAAGAAATGCCGGATGCTTTTAAAATTGAATGCTTATTTAGAGTTACGAGAAGAGGCAATTATTTTGTTAAAACGTGGATTCAACTGTTATGACGAATTGATGATATATTATATTAAAAGTCTGAATGGTTTAGGTCAATTTTATGAAGCAGTTGAAGTAATTAATCAAATTATCGATGAAGTTAAAAATCATAAAACCAGAATGGAACTTTTTCCACTTAAAGAATATGCAATATCGAGACTTGATGAAGATAGAGAAGCATTGTCTTCATCTTTATCAGATTTTGATTCGCTTAACACACGTGAACAAACATCTTTAATATTACAACTTATTGATAATGGGCATTATAATTTTAAAGAATCAGTAGCGAATATATTAATTTCTATAGAGTTACCTAAAAATTTAGTGAGCTTAATGTTGGAATATTTAAGATTTGCTGAATATTCTCATACAATTACAATCCATAAATATGGTGAAACGATAAATGTCAATCCTAATCATTTAAGTGGCATTGAGCACACGACGATTAAAGACAAGGTCATTCCTGTCGTAATGAATAGATTAGAAGATGGAGCGCTGCATATTTTAAAAGAAGCACAACATATGATGAATAATCATTCTATACTCATGTATCCTATAGATATAGAGTCGTTATACACTATTGATGATTGGATAGATGCATATGATGTTTACTTCAAACAATTAATTGGTATAGATATAAATGGCTGTAACAATGACACTTTACAATTCATTAAATCATTAGATAATGAAATGTAAAATTTAATTTGTTGCAAATTGAGTAAAAGAATTTTAATATAGAAATCGTTGAAAATAAACTTGAACAACCCTTCGTTTTCAAAGTTTGTTAACGCTAAAAACCTATGCTATAATAGGGAAGTTGAAAAAATAAATTAGTCAATCATGGAGGTATTTATACATGACAGCAACTTGGGAAAAAAAGGAAGGTAATGAAGGCGTTTTAACTGTTACTGTTCCTGCAGAGAAAGTAAATAAAGCATTAGATCAAGCATTTAAAAAAGTGGTCAAACAAATTAATGTGCCTGGATTCCGTAAAGGTAAAGTGCCTCGTCCGATTTTTGAGCAACGTTTTGGTGTAGAAGCACTATATCAAGATGCAGTGGATATCTTATTACCTGAAGCTTATGGTGAAGCAATTGAAGAAACAGAAATTAGTCCAGTTGCACAACCAGAAGTTAATGTAACTCAAATCGAAAAAGGTAAAGATTTCATTTTTGAAGCTACAGTTACAGTTGAACCTGAAGTTAAATTAGGTGATTACAAAGGATTAGAAATTGAAAAGCAAGAAACTGAACTTTCTGATGAAGAATTACAAGAATCAATCGACCATAGTTTAAGTCACCTTGCTGAAATGGTTGTTAAAGAAGATGGTGCTGTTGAAAACGGTGACACAGTAAACATTGATTTCTCAGGTTCAGTTGATGGTGAAGAATTTGATGGCGGACAAGCTGAAGGTTATGACCTAGAAATTGGTTCTGGATCATTCATCCCTGGCTTTGAAGAACAAATAGAAGGAATGAAAACTGGCGATGAAAAAGATGTAGTTGTTACATTCCCAGAAGAATACCACGCTGAAGAATTAGCTGGTAAAGAAGCTACATTTAAAACAAAAGTCAACGAAATTAAATTCAAAGATGTACCAGAATTAAATGATGAAATCGCTAATGAATTAGATTCTGATGCTGAAAACGTGGACGAATATAAAGAAAATCTCCGCAAACGTTTAAGTGAACAGAAAGCAACTGAAGCGGAAAATACTGAAAAAGAAGAAGCTATTAATAAAGCAACAGAAAATGCTTCAATTGATATTCCTGAAGCAATGATTAATACTGAATTAGATCGTATGATTCAAGAATTTGGTCAAAGAATTCAACAACAAGGCTTAGATTTGCAAACATATTATCAAATCTCTGGTCAAAACGAAGAACAACTAAGAGACCAAATGAAAGACGATGCAGAACAACGCGTTAAAACAAACTTAACGTTAACTGCGATTGCTGATGAAGAAAATATTGAAGTATCTGATGAAGATATTGATAAAGAATTAGAAAAAATGAGCGAGCAATTTAACATTTCTGTAGAAGATATTAAATCTACTTTAGGTAATACAGATATTGTTAAAAATGATGTACGCATTCAAAAAGTTATTGATTTATTAAGAGATAACGCGAAATATGTTGAAGCTACTAAAGAAGACTAGTATCGTTCATTAAATGAATGCTTAATATTGAATTAGTCAATTGTCTATAAGTTGAATGAAATATAGGCAGTGTCAATTGTATAGATTGACAACTTAATATAGCATCATTATGATTTATTATTGTTGATGTTAAATGAAATTTAGGGGCGGGACAATGAAATCATTCATTAAGAATAAGATTTCAGTCCCGCTCCAAGTTATTTAAGCATCTTGATTGTAAATATGTTAAGTTGCATTGTAAAATGCTTTTTAGTATAGTCTTTATGGAATAGGGGTGTAAAAAAGAATGTTCAAATTCAATGAAGATGAAGAAAATTTAAAATGTTCTTTCTGTGGTAAAGATCAAGATCAAGTGAAAAAATTAGTCGCAGGAAGTGGCGTTTATATTTGTAATGAATGTATTGAATTGTGCTCAGAAATCGTTGAAGAAGAATTAGCACAAAATACGTCTGAAGGATTTACGGAATTACCAACTCCTAAAGAAATTATGGATCACCTCAATGAATATGTCATTGGTCAGGAAAAAGCCAAAAAATCATTAGCAGTTGCTGTATATAATCACTATAAGCGTATTCAACAATTAGGTCCAAATGAAGACGATGTTGAATTACAAAAAAGTAATATCGCATTAATTGGGCCAACTGGTAGCGGTAAAACATTATTAGCACAAACACTAGCTAAAACACTAAATGTACCATTTGCAATTGCTGATGCTACAAGTTTAACTGAAGCAGGTTATGTAGGTGATGACGTAGAAAACATCTTATTACGTCTTATTCAAGCTGCTGATTTCGACATTGATAAAGCTGAAAAAGGTATTATATATGTCGATGAAATTGATAAAATTGCGCGTAAATCTGAAAATACTTCAATCACGCGCGACGTGTCTGGTGAAGGTGTACAACAAGCATTGCTTAAAATTTTAGAAGGTACAACTGCTAGTGTACCGCCACAAGGTGGTCGAAAGCATCCAAATCAAGAATTAATTCAAATTGATACGACAAACATATTATTTATCTTAGGTGGAGCTTTTGATGGTATCGATGAAGTCATTAAGAGACGCTTAGGAGAAAAAGTGATAGGATTTGCTAGTAATGAAGCAGATAAATATGATGAAGAAGCTTTACTGGAACAAATTCGTCCAGAGGATCTCCAATCATATGGATTAATTCCAGAATTTATTGGTCGTGTACCTATAGTTGCTAATCTTGAAACTTTAGATGTTGCTGCACTTAAAAATATTTTAACTCAACCTAAAAATGCGCTAGTTAAACAATACACTAAAATGCTAGAGTTAGATAATGTGGAATTAGAGTTTTCTGAAGAAGCTCTATCTGCTATAAGTGAAAAAGCAATCGAACGTAAAACTGGAGCGCGTGGATTACGTTCAATTATAGAAGAAGCATTAATTGACATCATGTATGATGTACCTTCTTCTGAAAATGTAAGTAAAGTAGTCATTACTGAACAAACGATTAATGAAGAAATTGAGCCTGAATTATATGATGAAGAAGGAAATCTAATTAATAAGAATAAGACATCTGCTTAAAAAAT